>NZ_QPEL01000008.1:0-41216 GCF_008368965.1 Bacillus sp. AY2-1
ATTGTTAATTACATTGACTTAATAAACTCAAACAATTATTTATATTCTTTACTCTGCTTTCAAAAATCTGTCTTATTAAAGCTTCACTTTATTACATAAGCCCGTAACCTTCTTCACAATCAGCTCCGCAGTATTTTTCTCCGGTGGCATCAATAAATTCGTAACAGGCCCATATACAACAGGATTTAATTCTACTTCATATCCACCATATGTAAACTCTTCCCTTGTCGGTAAATAACCAATATATCCATTCGTATATCCACCAAGAAAGGCTATTTCATTTTGAAGACTCTCTTTCACTTCTAACGCGGTTTCTGAAAAAGGTTCCATCGGTATACCAAAGAACATTCCATCATTAACTTGAAACAGTTGAACTTCTAAATCAATACGTAACTGCCGAATACCTTGCTTATATTTCTCTAAAACGATAGTAAGCCACTCGTCCGTGTTCACACCCCACTGCTTCTCCGCCAATTGAGCCATGCTTCGTATCTCATTCATTTCAGGAATATCTTTCAACTTCATTTGCATCATACTCGAAACTGTTCTTAAATTTACAATTGGACTATATGTAACTATTGGCAATATTGTTAATACATGTCCACTAAGTGTGTAAGCCATTTGCTTTACTGCTTCCCTTGAACCGCGATACTTCGCATTTACATTACCAGCAGCTCCTTGCACAATAATAACAGGGCAATTTACGATTTTCTCAAGAATCTCCCTCGTCATTCCAGGATAATCCGCTGATAATACATCGCTATCACCTTTTAAAACATTCGGATGCGCAGTACAAAATACAATAATCCCAGATAGCTCCTTCGTTTCAGCATTTCTTATTGCTAACATGCCAATTCGTTTATCTACAACACCCTCTATATTTGTTCCCATCTTTGCTCTTCCATCAGATGTTCTCTCTCTTCGGTTTATCCCAATATCACCTGTCGTAACACTCCAGCCAACTTCACATAGCCCCAAGTTATTATTTGCAGTAACAGCACCGTGCACTACATTATTTACTAAACTCGTTTTATACGACTTTACTAAAGCTTGCTCACCAACAGTTTCCGGACCAGAATGTGTATGTGTATAAACAACTGTTATTCGCTCAAATGGCACATGAAGCCTGCTAGCTACGCGCTCACGAATAATATTCGTATCTTCTACTAACATCCCAATATTATCAATGCTTATAAACACAGTTTTCATTTCATCTTTTTCAAATACAAAAACTGTCCCATAAATATGCTCTTCAATATTATTTATTCCTGTCTCTCTATGGTATCCAACAAAATCAATACCGACAGGCGGCGTAATATCTACCTTGCATACCCCTATTTTGCTCATTTGAATCGCTCCATTTCTCTATATAACTCCCTTTCTTCAAGAATAGCATATTTAACTTTGCCCCAAATAAAAAAGAACGGACATAGCATTCTATGTCCATTCTTTTCATCACACATACTTCCGATGCACCATCTTCCCATCATAAGAAAACACAACGCCCTTACTTTCCACAATCGACTCCATATGCACCGTTCTTCCCCATAACTGATGAATGTATGGCAGTACTTTTTCTAAGTATTTTAAATCGAGCTCAATTCCTTCGTAACTATGTTTAATGTACAACTCTCCGTTCTTTAAGTAGTCACCATCTTCTACTACTAAGTACGGGAAGCCACCATTTGTACGCATATTTACGAGCTGATCACGTACATGTTCCCACTCTTTATCTATTACCTTATATTCTTTTCCTTGGCGTTGGAATAAGTACATATCTTCTCTCATTACGAGATCTTTGTTTAAGTAGTTCCTTAAGAATGATACATCCCATTCGATTTCGCGTACTTCAAAGATTTTGTCACGGCCAGATCCTGGTTTTACACCGCGTCGTTTCATTTCTTCTGTCGGGTTATTGTAGCGCTCCTCTATATCTTCAAACATTTTAATACCTAGGTAGTATGGGTTAATACTTGTTTTTGATGGTTGAACTACACCTGCATTAAGCTTTGCGAATTCAATCGCTTCAGAAGATGTTAAGTCCATTTCACGGAGTATGCGTTGATGCCAGTATGATGCCCAGCCTTCATTCATAATTTTTGTTTCAAGCTGCGGCCAGAAATATAGCATTTCCTCACGCATCATCGTTAATATATCTCGCTGCCAATCTTCTAGCTCACGGCTATATTCTTCAATGAAGAGGAGTAAATCTTTCTCTGGTTGCGGCGGAATTTTCTTCTTTTTATGCATATTAGGTCGTTCTCTCTTTTTGTTTCGATCATCTAAATTCCATAAGTCATCGTACTGTGATATCTTTTTCTTTTCTACATCCTCTTCTAAATCTTCAATACTCCACGCAAGTTTTGGACGCATAATCGATGGGTCAATATGCTCTTGAATGGCAAGTACGGCATCTAAAAATGTTTCTACCTCTGCTTTTCCGTACTTATGCTCATACGCTTTCACACGGTCCGCTGTTGCCGCCATACTTTCTACCATATCTCGCTTCGTATTTGAAAAACGAATATTATTTTTGAAGAAGTCACAGTGTGCTAAAACGTGCGCTACAATTAATTTGTTTTGAATTAACGAGTTCGTATCTAATAAAAAGGCGTAACATGGATCAGAGTTAATAACGAGTTCGTATATTTTACTAAGACCTAAATCGTATTGTAATTTCATTCTAAAAAACTGTTTTCCAAAACTCCAATGTGAAAACCGCGTCGGCATCCCATATGCACCAAATGTATAAATAATTTCCGCTGGACATATTTCATAACGCATCGGATAAAAATCAAGCCCAAATCCAGTCGCAATTTCCGTAATTTCCGCAATCGCATATTGCAGTGCTTTATCGTCACTTGCTCTCATTATTTTCCCTCCTTACACTTTCCCTTAAGAAAGTGTATGATGGAGAACAAGCTTTCATGAGGATTGATTGCATAATAAAAAGACACCCCCGCAAAAACGAGAATGTCTTATCTATTAACCTTCAATAATCTCCATCTTCTCCGTAATCGGAGTACGAGCTTTTCCTTCTGGTGCTTTATCGAAATAGCCAAGGTGAAGAATTCCAACGATACGTTGACCTCTTGTTAAACCAAGTCCTTCTATAAATAATGGATTATAGTTTAATCCGCCTGATTTCCAAACACAACCTAATCCACGTTCCCAAGCAAGCAGTTGGAAGTTTTGCATAAATGCACATGTTGCAGCGTAATCTTCGTCACGTTGAATTTGACGTGGATCTTCATTAATATAAACAACGATTTGTGCGGGCGTGCTTAAGAAACGATCTGATAAAATTTTGCCGCGTTTCGCTCTTTCTTCTTCTGTGAAAGAGTTTAATACTGCGTCTACTAATTTTTTGCGACCTTCTCCAATGTATAATTTACAATTCCATGGTTCACGGTGTTTATGATTCGGTGCCCACGTTGCGTCGTTTAATAGTTCAATTAATAACTCTTTATCTACAGCTTTATCTGTGAATGTACGTACAGAGCGTCTTTCTTTAATCACATTTGCGATGGAAGTATATGTAGTCATATTTTTCTCTCCCTTATTTTCATCTATATGTATACATTTGTTATTGATATTGATTTTCAATTTCGATTATACCTTAGTTTTTTACTATTAATCAATGTTTTATGTTGGAAAACTTCTAAAAATGTCATTTAATACTGTGAATAAAAAAACTTAACTTGTTCACAAGTATTTCACATTTTATGGAAATGATATGTGTACAGTTTTCTACATTATCCATCTAGGAGGAGTTTATATGTACAAAAAAATCGCAGTAAGTATGACCATGGCAACATTATTATTCGGGGCAACCGTCTTCCCTACTTTCGCTGCCACGCCAAAAGAAGTAACATTGCACCATCATAAGCCTATTTCAGAAGAAGAAATGCAGTCGCTAGAAAAACTCGGCTACAACAAACATGAAATTTGGAGAGCTGCTCACATTGCAAGAATCAGTAAAAAAGAAATAAAAGACGTTTTAGCTTACTATAAGCAAAATAAATCTTGGGAGAAAACAGCCGAGCATTTCGGTGTAGATCCAAGTAAGCTGAAAAAACATCATATGAATAAAGAAACAAAGCAAGCACTGCTACAACAGTTAGCAACTATGCAAAAATCCACACCGGATCAGCTAAAACAAAAAATGAAAGAATATAACATCAAATTGCGTCACCTTACTGTGTTAACAATCATCTCTCAAAAAAGCAATACCCCTCTTGATGATGTATTAAAAATGAAAAAAGATGGAATGGACATGAAACAAATTGCCGAAAAATTAAATGTAAAAAGAGAAGATATACGGGCGGAAATGATGAAATTAGTGAAGTCTATTAAAGAACAAAAAACAAATTAAAATGCTAAAAAGGAAGAGCCATTCACCACTCTTCCTTTTCTTTATGAACTTTCAATTTTTAAGTATAAATTCCCGTCTTTCCCAAAAACTAACACAAGTAAATGATGTAAGTTAGGGGTGAGAAAATGTTCGGTTTATCATCTAAGAAATCAAAAAAGACTAATACAAAAACACTTTGTTCTATCCCAGAATTTATACAAACCATGAAAGAATCAAGCGATTTTGTCTCTTATAACATACTTAAAGATGAAACGTTGTGCTTATTTTATTATAAATCTGTCGTGGAAGCACTTATTATTAAACAATTCATTTTAACTCCTCTAAAAAAGGAATCGGAACAAATCCAAAACATCTCTGATTTATGTAATATCATCTCTATTGAAGACATTATTACCTCCCCTTCTATTGATGATATTCGTGAAAAATTATTAGGTGGATACATTTTAATACGATTAAAAAACAATTCGAATCCTGATCAATATGCTTTAATTCGTGCCGAAAGTACTGTTTTAGGAAAACGATTATATAACGATACAGAAAATGAGTATAGCGTAATCGGGCCTAAAATCGGTTTCATTGAAAACCTTGATACAAATATACACTTATTACGTCGAAATATTGTAACTGAGCAACTCATCTTTAAAGAAGTTACCGTCGGATCTATATCAAAAACGAAAGTAGCAGTTGCTTATATAGAAGGAGTTACAAATGAACAATTCATCAACACCGCAATACAACGGCTAGAAGACATTGACTTTGATGTCCCATTTGATTCAACTATGATTGAGCAATTTATTAGTGATAATAGCAATTCACCTTTTCCTGTTCTATTACCTACAGAGCGATTAGATCGAGCTGTATTTGCGTTAATTAACGGGGAAGTTTTAATTTTAACAGATGGCTCTCCATATGCTTTATCAGGACCAACAACGTTACTGGATTTTTTCATTTCACCAGAAGATTATTATTTACCGTGGATGATTGGATCGTTCTTTCGTATTATTCGTTTTTTCGGAGCTATATTTTCTCTGTTTTCCTCCGCTATTTATACAGCGGCTTTAACATATCATTATCAAATGATTCCTGCCGATTTACTAGGTCCTATTATTTTCTCGAGAGCTAACGTACCTTTCCCTCCTATTCTAGAAGCACTCTTTTTAGAAATTACAATCGAATTGCTTCGTGAAGCGGGAGCGCGTTTACCGACAAAAGTCGGACAAACGATTGGAATTGTTGGGGGGATTGTAATTGGCCAAGCATCTGTTGAAGCGGCTTTGACAAGTACTATTTTACTAATTGCAGTTGCTTTATCCGCTCTTGCATCATTCACAACACCAACCGTAAAGATGTCTTCTACTATCCGGTTGTTACGCTTTCCGCTTATTCTTTTAGCCGGTGCATTCGGAGGATTAGGCCTTATTGTCGGATTTGTATTTATTTTAGCTCATTTAATTAAATTAAAATCACTTGGATCACCTTATTTATTACCTTTATATCCATTTCGTGGTTTAGGTACAGCAGAAGGTTTTCTTCGATTACCATTTAGTCAAACGGCACAAAGACCTTCTTTTCTTAGACCAAAATCAAAATGGCGCTATAATCCAAACAAATCGAAGCAAAAACGTGATGGTGAGAATGAATGAAAAAAGTTTTATTGCACCTTATCATTATCTTCTTCGTTTTACAAACTGGCTGTACACAAACGTATATAGTAGATGCACAGCGTATTATTCATATTGCTGGATTTGACATCACAAAAAACAAAAGATTCCAAGGAACTATTCTATTCCCAGAGTACACACATGGTGTAAAGTCTAAGCCAGAGACGCAAACAACATCTGCCCGTTCACTTGAAACAATTGCTTCACGATTGAATGCGAAATCTCCTCACAATGTTGTTGTAGGTCAAATGCGTGTCGTCCTATTTGGAAAAGCTCTAGGAGAACGCGGAATGGGAGAGATTATTACTAACTTACAACGTGACCCAAATATCGGGCGTGATGTACAACTAGCAATTGTAGATGGATCGGCTGAAGAGCTTTTAAATTATGGAAAAAAAAATGGGTCTTTATATATTGCTGATTTACTCGAACAAAATATAAGAAATGAGAACATTCCACAAACCACATTAAACATTTTTTTATATAATTATTACTCTTCTGTATGTGATGCCTATGTTCCTTATATTAAAATGGACGATAATCATTCTGTCGCTGTCAAAGGACTTGCCTTTTTAAAAGGCGATAAAGTCGTCATGTATACGGATAAAAGACATTCTGTTTTAGCAAAATTACTTATTAACCCTACGAAAAATGGACGTTACGAAGCTGCGATAACAAAGGATAAACATAAAGGCATGGTTGTTATACAAAACTTAGCTGGGGAAAATAAGTATGATATAGATCAATCTGGCGACATACCAAAAGTAAAAATCCATTTAAAATTAAATGGATTAATTAAAAACTCTCCTAATTGGATTGATTTAAGAAAAAAAACAAATATCAACTATATAAAAAAACAAATTGAACGAAATGTCGAAAAAGACTGTGAAAATTTAATAAAACAATTTCAAGAAAAGGAAATTGATCCTTTAGGAATACGAGATGAAATTAGAAGCCATACAAGAAAATGGAATATAAAACAAATTCGAAATATGTATAAAAATGTAGCGGTGGATATAAATTTAGATCTTAATATTGTACAATCTGGAATCGGAGAATAGTGAGGTGAAATAAGCAATGAATACAATAAATAAAACAAAGACAGTCTCTCCATATTTTGCATTTATTTTATTGCATTCTCTCCAGATTGGTATAGGAATTCTCGGATATCAACGTGTAATTTTAAAAAACGCTGGTTATGATGCCTGGATTTCTCTTATTATTGCGGGAATTGCAACTCATATTGTGCTGTTTTGTATGTTAAAAATGCTTGAAAAAGACGGAGATTTAATTAGTATCCATACAACAACCTTTGGAAAGTGGTTTGGCTCTATATTTTCTGTAATTTTCACTCTTTATTGCTTATTATTTTGCCTTACTGTTCTTCGTACATATATGGAAGTGATACAAGTTTGGATTTTCCCTACCATTAAGTTATGGAAACTTACGCTTATGTTTTTGTTAGTCACTTACTACATTATAAAAGGTGGCTTCCGTTCTGTGACAGGGATATGTTTTTGGGGTATTGTTCTTCCTATTTTCGTTGTATTCTTTTTAATCTATCCAATGAAATATGCTCATTTCCGTAATATTTTACCTATTTTTACACATTCACCTTTTGACATGCTTATATCTGCAAAACACTCTGCATTGGAATTTCTGGGGTTTGAAACAATTCTTATCTTTTATCCCTTTATTGAAAAAGGAAAATCTTTAAAACGATGGGCCCATGCTGGAATTGCTTTTAGCACCTTAATTTATGTAGTTTTAGCTATCGTATCCTTTATGTATTATAGTGAGGGTCAATTAAACCGTACTATTTGGCCTACTTTAACAATGTTAAAAATAATTAAAGTTCCTTTTATTCAGCGTTTTGAATATATTATTATTTTCGTTTGGTTTTTAATTATTTTACCAAACCTTTGCTTAACCATTTGGTCATCATGTCAAACGATGAAGCGTTCCTTTCATATTTCATTTAAATTTACATTACCGTTTTTTATTTTCATCATATTTTCAGCTTCTCTGCTTTTCACAAACCGTGAAAGTATCAATACATTAAATACCGTACTATCTCAAGCGGGTTTATATATTGTATACGCTTATATCCCAATTTTATTTCTATTTCATTCGCTAAGATGGCGTTTCAAAAATCAGTCGAAAAAATCTTCACCCGACACTCCATAATCTCTGATACAATTTGATTAATACATTTGTAAAGGGGACAAGCGAATGAAAAAGTATGTATTTTCTTTACTTGCAGTACTAAGCTTAATTCTTGCTGGATGCGGAAGTACTGGTACAAATGACAAAAAATCTTCTGAATCAAAAAAAGAAGAACATGACCATGCATCCCACACTCAACAAGCTGACATTCAAGAGAAAACAAAAGGAGTCGACACACTTCCGACCTTCCTAGATAAGCTTGATCCACAAATGAAAGATATTTACAGCGTCGCTGGGCAAAATGCAGAGCTATTAGATTGGATTCCATGCTATTGTGGTTGCGGTGAAAGTGTAGGACATAAAAATAATAAAAACTGCTTTATTCGTGAAATTAAAAAGAATGGTGAAGTTGTTTGGGATTCCCACGCAACGACTTGCGTCAATTGCCTAGAAATCGCAGTTGAATCTGCTTCCATGAAACAAAAAGGAAAATCAACGCTTGAAATTCGTAACTATATCGATAATAAATACAAAGAAGGCTATGGCAAACCAACACCTACGCCAATGCCAAAAGCTTAAAAAACGAGGGAATTCCTCGTTTTTTCTTTTCATTCTCTTTTTTTCTTAACAAATTCTTTCAAGTGTATTTCTCCTTACTTATCACACACTATATATAACTCTCGGTAAGGAGGGTACACAGTGCAAACATATAACGACTATGATAAAGCTCTCTATTACACGTATTGCTGTAATTGGGATAAATTACTCGTTCTCATGGTTCAAACGAACGATCAATTATTTTCTAAGCGTATTGAGCATTTTTTACACGCTTATCAATACAGCAAAGAACTACCAGAAGTTGATAAACAACTGCAGCTCCTATTTCAATATATTGACCATGCATCCCAAAAGTCGCATGTAGAAGAAGTAGAGCAAATTCAAATGTAAAATATAGCGCTATTCTCTTTAGGAGAATGGCGCTTTTTTAAAATATTAATACCAATAAAAGTTTCCTCTTATAAAACTTTTATTGATAAACATATTTTTTCTTTCTTTTCTATACCACTTCATACTATAATTTAGTATGTAACTATTATAAGAGAGGTATAAAATATGGGACGAGAAAAAAAGCAAGAATATGCTTTACTTACCGCATGGGGAGCTTCTTTTGTCGCTACACTAGGAAGTCTGTACTTTTCCGAAATCATGAAATTTGAGCCTTGTGTCCTTTGTTGGTATCAACGCATTTTTATGTATCCATTCGTTTTATGGCTTGGTATTGCTGTAGCAAAGAAAGACTATCGCATCGCAAGTTATTCTTTACCAATCGCAACTATTGGCGCTTGTATTTCTTTATATCACTATGCAATTCAAAAAGTCGCAGCATTTTCAGCAGCTGGGGCAGCTTGTGGACGTGTACCATGTACGGGAGAATACATAAACTGGTTCGGCTTTGTGACAATCCCGTTTTTAGCACTTATCGGCTTTATTACAATCGCTGTTTGTAGCTTTATTGTCATTAAAAACAAATAAGGAGATGAAAGAATGAAAAAAATGCTTATATTTGGTGGTATTATTATCGCCTTGTTCGTGGCAATTTTTGCAGTAACACAAATGGAAGAAAAAAATGCTACTAGCCAAAAAATTGATAATCCTACTGAAAGTAAGACAAACGGTTCTGACTACTACACAAATAAAATCTCTCTTTCAGATCTTCAAAAGAACTTAAAAGAGAAAAAAGAAGAAACAGTATACTTTTATCAAACATCTTGCGTTCATTGCCAAAAATTATCTCCTGTCGTAGTGCCGATGGCTAAAGACTTGAACGTTGATATGAAAGTTATGGATATTGAAAAATTAGATGCTCCTTGGGATGAATATAAAATTCAAGGTACACCAACAATCATTCATTTTAAAGATGGCAAAGAAGTAAGCCGTATTAGCGGTGAACAGCCAAAAGACAAATTAAAAGAATGGCTTGAGCAAACGAAAAATTAACGAGAAAAGGAAACTCCTTCTACACATGAAATGGGCGTAAAATCCCACACTAATGTATAAGGAGGGGGTTTTATGCCAGAAGTAAGATGTTCTGTTTCCAACTGTTCTTTTTGGGGACAAGGTAACTTTTGTCAAGCAAGTGCGATCGTCGTTCAGCCTGATGCAGATGAAACTGGTCAAACTGAAAATGATTCATATACAGCTGCTGTTTTAACAAACGAGACGCTAGAAAGTTCTGTAGCAACGAGTGTAGAGACTTGTTGTCATACATTTAAGCCTAAATATTAAACATAAAAAGCATACGATTCATCGTATGCTTTTTTACATCCCTCTCCAAAAATCATGCATAATAAAAAAATATAAAATAACGAGAACGGCCGTCCCGCATAGGGTAATGCGCCGATATATACTCTTCTCTCCTTCCCTCGCTTTCACAAACGCCCAAATAAATCCGAAGAATAATATTAAATCAACATATGGAACATAAAAAGAAAAGACGAGAAACGCATATAAATACACGATAAATAAACAGGTCGTTACTAAGAAAACTTTAAACGCAAATTCACTTTTCATAATATAACCGCCCCCTATCTGTACTGTATTATATTCAGCAAAATACAATAGTTGCAGTTAAACTCCAAGTATAAATAAGCTACCGTCTGTAATACGGTAGCCATTACGGAACATTGTATTTCCGTTTATATATATTACTTAAGATCGAAGAAGGAATTTGCTCGTAACGAATTTTCTCTCCTGTTTCATCTATAATATACGAATTGTTTCCTATATAATATATTCCATCTTTTCGCTTTGAGTACACTGGATATCTTTCGTTCGGCAATACCGTTTTCACTTTCGTTAACTGTCCATTTGGTTCTTGCCAATATATATCTGCGCGGTCTACTAACGTAAGTACTCCAATTTGTTCTTCTTCTATTTTTCGTCCATTCCAGCTCACAACGCGATAACCAAGCTTATTCGCTTCATATTCGGGGCTCGTATGAAAACGAGAAATGATTACTTTTGTTTGTAATTGTACTCGGTCATATAACCATTGTATATCCCTGTCATGCATGCGAATACAGCCATTTGATTCCCTACTTCCAATCGTCCATTCCCGATTTGTCCCGTGAATCGCATATTCATTCTTATCTAGCCCAAGCCATCTCGTACCAAGAGGGTTATTCGGTGCACCCCCAGCTATTTTTTTTCGATGGTATTCTTTATTTTTAAATTTAGTTATAATACAAAAATTACCTTCAGGCGTAGGTGTACGATCTCTTCCAGTCGTTACTGGAAATGTTTTTGTGTAATTTCCATTCTCAAAAAAAGACAACTGGTTTGTGGTAAGATTCACTAATATTAAATGATCTGTATCAGCAAAAGCACTAACCGGTAGGAAGAAAAATAATAGTAAAACGAAACATACCCTTTTCACCTATATCCCCCCTAGCGCTCACCATAATAATTGTAATTAGCTTTACTTTGCTCTTATAAATGAAAAACTATCCATTTACAATAACGCCCCCATTTACATGTATCATTTGTCCCGTAACATAAGAAGAATCACCAGACGCTAAATATACATATGCCGGCGCTAACTCATATGGTTGACCAGGCCTTTGCATCGGGACATTGCTCCCAAACTGAGAGACTTTCTTCTCATCAAAGCTCGATGGAATAAGCGGTGTCCAAATCGGTCCCGGCGCAACACCATTTACACGAATTCCTTTTTGTACTAATGATTGAGAAAGTGATCTTGTAAAAGCAACAATAGCTCCTTTTGTTGCGGAATAATCAATTAACGTTTCATTTCCTTCATATGCAACGATAGATGCCGTATTTATAATGACATCTCCTTGTTTTAAATGAGAAAGTACTGCTTTCGTAACGTGAAAATAAGAAAAAATATTAATACGAAAAGTCTTTTCTAGCTGTTCTGCTGTAATATACTCTAGTCCTTGCTGCGGATATTGCTGCGCGACATTATTTACTAAAACCTGTAAACTACCTAGCTGCTGGACGGTCTCTTGAACAACATCTTTACAATGCTGTTCATCACTTAAATCACCCGGCAACAATACACACTTTACTCCTTCTTTTTCAACACGTTGTTTCGTCTCATTTGCATCTTCTTCCTCATCTAAATAAGCAATCGCAATATTTGCTCCCTCTTTCGCAAAAGCGATGGAAACAGCTCGTCCAATCCCACTATCTCCCCCTGTAATTAATACATTCTTTCCTTTTAACTTTTCGCTACCTTTATAATTTGAATCTTCAAACTGCGGAAGTGGATTCATTAATGATTCAATACCAGGCTGTTTATTTTGATGTTGCGCTGGCATTGTTACAAAGTTTTTTTGCTGTGGCATAGCTTCTTTCAACTCCTTTTCCTTATAATGTGCATAATAAAAACTGAAATTCACACATCAAGTTACGATTAATATTCGAATTTAAGACACAAAATATGAATTGTTGTAAACTTTTTATACAAAACTATTGCAAAATAGTTAAAAAACGAATATTATATATAACTGTTGTGAAAATTATTCGTAAACAGAAAGGATGTTTATATGTTTAACCTTTCAAAACATAAAACTTCTATTAAAACTGAAATTATGGCAGGTATTATTACCTTCTTAACAATGGCATATATCATTGTCGTAAACCCTGTCATCCTTGGGGATGCAGGTGTTCCATTTGAACAAGCATTTACAGCAACAATTATCGCTGCTGTTGTCGGAACATTATTTATGGCGATCTTTACAAACTTACCAATCGCAATTGCACCAGGTATGGGATTAAATGCTTACTTCTCTTACTCTGTTGTAAAAGCGCATGAAGGCATGACTTTCGCAATTGCATTCTCTGCTGTATTCGTAGCAGGTATGATTTTAATTTTGCTATCATTTACATCTTTCCGTACAAAATTAATGGAAGCAATTCCTGAAAACTTAAAACATGCAATTACTGCTGGTATCGGGCTATTTATCGCCTTTATCGGTTTACGTTTAACAGGTATCGTTACAAAAAATGATGCAAACTTAGTTGGACTTGGTGATCTTCACTCTGCTCCAGTTCTACTAGCATTAGCTGGACTTGGAATTACTATTATCCTTATGTCTTTAAATGTAAATGGCGCACTATTTATCGGTATGCTATTAACTGGTATTATCGCTTTCTTCACAGGACAATTAACATTCTCAAACGGTGTTACATCAATGCCTGGATTACCAGAAGGAATTATCGTTTCAAATCCAATTACTGCTGTATCTGACGTAATTAACTACGGATTATACGGCGTTGTATTCTCATTCTTCCTTGTTACATTATTTGATACAACAGGTACATTACTTGGCGTTGCACAACAAGGTGGATTTATGAAAGACGGAAAGCTTCCAAAAGCAGGACGAGCTCTTCTATCTGACTCATTCTCAGCAACAATCGGTTCTATGTTCGGAACAACACCATCAACAGCTTACATTGAATCATCTGCTGGTGTTGCAGCTGGTGGTCGTACTGGTTTAACAACTGTTACAGTAGCTGTTTTATTCGCACTAGCAGCATTCTTCGGACCATTAGTAAGTGCCGTTTCTGGTGTATCAGCTATTACTGCACCATCATTAATTATCGTTGGTAGTCTTATGATGGGATCAGTTCGCCACATCGATTGGGACGCATTTGATGAAGCATTCCCAGCATTCTTAGTAATCTTAAGCATGCCACTTACATCAAGTATCGCAACAGGTATCGCTCTTGGATTTATTTCATACCCACTTATGAAAGTGGCAAAAGGTAAATTCCGTGCTGTTCACCCACTTGTGTATGTATTTGGAATTTTGTTTGCTTATCAATTAATTTTCTTACCACATTAAAATCCCTCATAAAGAGGGATTTTTTATTTATAAAAGAAAAGTAGAGCATCGAAATTAGATGCTCTACTTTTCTTTTGTTACTTTTAACACTTCTCATTTACTTGTAATTCTTTACTGTACTTTTGAATGAACACTGACGAAATAACCATTACCATCCCTACACTCAACCCAATAAGCTGATCTAGTAGCATTTCATCATGAATGAACCAGCGCAGTAAAAATACACCACCAAAAATAAGCAACATAGTAAATCCAGTATGTCTAAGACCTTTATATACATTTTCCATATGTATCACCTCTTCACATACTTTTATCCATATTATACCATACATCCATCAAGCAAACGTATTGTCCTCTGGCAGCATGCAGCTACCTTTTGATCGTGTGTTACAACTAGCACCGTTTTCCCTTGTTTATGAATCTCTTTTAAGATGCTCATAATTTTCTTTCCGTTTTCTTGATCAAGAGCACCCGTTGGTTCATCAGCGAGGATAATTTTAGTATCTTGTGCTAAAGCCCTTGCTATTGCTGTTCTTTGCTGTTCTCCACCTGATAACTCGTAAGGATATTTGTTAATATGCCTCTCAATCCCTACCATTTTCAGCATTTCTTTTGAAATTTGCATACGTTTCTTATGAGAAATTCTTCTATATACAAGCGGAAGCATTACATTTTCAACAACTGTATAATCATCTAATAGCGAAAAGTTCTGAAACACAAATCCCACTTCCGTATTTCTATACTTATGATAGTTTGCCTTTAATGTACTTGTATCCACTCCATCTAAAAAATACTTTCCAGTAGAGGGGCTATCAATTAAGCCAATAATGTTAAGAAGAGTAGATTTCCCTGAACCAGAGGGGCCCATAATAGCTATCATTTCGCCTTGTTCTATTGTAAGATTAATATCTTTTAAAGCACTAAAATTACTATGTCCAAAGCACTTCGCTACATTTTCAAGCCTAATCATCTATAACACCTCTTTCATATATATTTTTTTATTTTTAATACAGTGAAATAAATGATTGCATATATAATGAAGATCATTATAATTGATAAAGCACCTATAACAACCAATGATTCTATAGAGACTTTTAACGTTCCAAAGAAAGATACTATACTATTTTCTAGCCCTTTCTGAATTTCAATTACTCCGCTATTCTCCCATTGAAAATACATTATTCCTAAACATATCGATAAAACGAATAGCAACATATACTCAATAATAAATGGAAGACATATTTGAAAAGTGCTTGCACCTAACGCTGATTTAATAGAAATATTTTTACACTCCATATAAAGTGCTGCCATTGATGTTAATACGATAGATAGAAATGAAAAAAATAAGACTGTACCGCTTAATAATAAGGGGTATGACATATTATCAATACCTTGTTTTTCATTTTCTAACAATTTATTCGGATTTGTAACATAATACGAATAACCCTTACCTTCTGTTACCTTTAATACTTTCTTTTGAAATTCATTTATATTTATCTTCTCATTTGTTTCTATAATTAACCCATTGTATAAAAGTTCTGCACTATAGAACTCTAGTTCTTCTGTTCCAATTGGTAAAATCGCCATGTCATCTAATAATGTAATACGATTATCCGATATTTCACCGCTTCGAGGATATGTGAATGGTGAATTTTTTTCTAAAAAGCCAATTACTTTTAGCTTCATTTTTCCAGATGGTATAACATCACCAATAGATACCTTACCTATATAATTAGCCCCTAATATAACAGGTCTAATATCAAATACTGATTTATGAAATTCCAATTCCTCAAAATATCTTCCTTGTGAAATTCGTATATGAAAGTACTTATTAATATCTTTATCAACAATAAGAGTCTTTATCGTTCCATTTTCTTCTTTTAAACTAAGTGAATAGTTACGGAACAAATAATTTGTTTTATTTGTTATTGGTATCGTATTAGATAACCCTTGCATGAAATGTTGATAATCATTTTTCGCTTTTTCTTCGCTAAACAATGTTATATCTTGCGTCGCATAAAGTTCATAGAAATTTTTATGAGTCGATAAATTATTTGCTATCGTCATCATTTTTCGATATCCGGAAAGATTACTAACAAATTCTATTGCTGAAGAAAATGCAATAATTAAAGAAATTACTATAATCAAACTTGGTAACAACCGTTTTTTCACAGACCGTATAGAATCAAATATAAAAAACATGAAGACCTCCTACGTTCTTAAATGTTTTCCGGGATATATATTTATAATGTGCTTGATTGGAATTACAGTAACACAAATTGTAAGAAGAATTATAAAAACAACATTGCATATCAATACATATAGTGTTAACGGTTTTACTAAGTATGTCTGAAAATAAGTATGAATTGTTCCCGAAAACATTTCTAACGTAATAAAAACTAAGAACATCGCTACTAGAGAAATAAACAAAATTTGAATATATAGTTCGCAATAAATAGATATATTAGAAGCACCTACTGCTTTTTTTAATGAAATCTCTTTTTCTTTTTTATAAATCCAAAATAAAACCGCAGAAATGCCAGAAACAATTGCAACAAGAATGAATTTATAGTAATACTTATTTGCTGGATCTACATGTGTCACATCTAGTTCCTGAAGATTTCGTTCATTCAGTATTTGAACATCTCCCGAAAGCACTTCTTTACTCCTACCCATAAACTTTTTTATTTCGTTATGAATAGATGATGTAGGATTAACAACTGTTAATTGTAATTGTTTACTCGCGATAATACCTTTTTTAGATATAGTAGGTAAGTTTTGAAGTGGAACGTATATGCCTGCTACACCGACGTCACTGTCCTTTCTTGATATAGTTCCTATTTTTTTATATGTATCATCAAATTCATATAACTCCTCTACATTCGTTTGATCGCCAACAACCATATCGTTTACATTTTCACGATGAAAATATTGTCCTTCAGAAATATATGGCTTCCAATAATAATCATCTTTTAAGTTCACAGCTATGATCTTTGTTGCCCCTGAACTATTCAATGCTTTTAAATTTTCTACGTAAATATCACTTTTCACAAAAGTATCTTGTATGAGGGGAATTATCGTTTCCAATTCGGTTTCATTCGCTATCGGAACAGTTAACGTTTGATTCTTTTCTGGAAAACCAATTTGAAAGGCAGCTATAAAATTTCGTTTAGACTCTGTTAAAAGCGCGGCTACTGATATAGAAAGAAAAGAAATAAAAAATGACATAAGAAGAATTAAGAAAAACAGTTTATTACTTTTTATATTTTTAAAAGCTAGGTACATGTCTGTGCTCCTTTTAAATAAGAAGGAGATGATGAACATCCCCTTCTCCTTATCCAAATATTTATAAAAACAACTGTTTAATATTTTTTACCACTGTAATCGTAAGTTACCATTACTATCAAAAGTACCTTTGTGTGTATCTTCTTGATAGTCATTATTCTCATTCGCATAGTGCTCCGAGTATAGTCCTTTTGCACCAAAGGCGTTATATGCACCATTACTCACAGTTGCGTTTAATGCTCTTCCAGATTCATGGGATCCTAATTTGTCTGAAGCGCTTTCAATATATGAATTATTTCCATTTGATTTAATAAAAGAAATTGCTACTGAACAACGAGATGCATTTTGATTCGTAGTAGTTTGAGCTCTGTAAGATAGTAGGTTACCGCTTTTGTGACCGCTTAGAGTTGGATAGAATGCACTTGTTGAGATTGATGTTGCTAATAATACTAAAGTCGTAATTGAAAAAACTTTTCCTTTCATTAACAAGCACCTCATAAATTTAATAGTTTAGTAGCGCTACATCATCATAATATCCTTCAAATAAATTCTCCTCAATAAGAAACCTCGATGTTTTACAAACTCTTTAAACACTTAAACATTCATACATTTTTAAAAAGTAACGTATAAGTAGCAATATAAAAAGACTGCAGAGAAATTCTTCTCCGCAGCCTAATCATTATTTTTGTAAAAACGACTGTAAATCTGCAAACTGTCTCTTTGCATCTTCATAGCCTTGCTCGTATAAATTTTGTAGTTTTGCTGTATCTTTTTCCATACGATCTACTTGAAGCGGCACTTCTGGGCGAATAACAAATAAATTACCCGCTTGCTCTTCTTTTTCAATGTAGTGAAGCGTTTCATTATACACTTCATAACGATTCAGCATCGTGTTAACAAGGTTCGGATATTTTTTATACGCTTTCGCTGCAATCCATCCAAACTTTGATTTTTTCTTCGCGTAACCGTGATTTCTCGTTAAAATAACGACTGATTTTTTAAATCCATCTTCTTGCGCTTTACGAACTGGAATCGGATCAGAAATTCCTCCATCTAATAACCGCTTACCACGGTAATTTACTACAGGTGCAATGAAAGGTAATGAACTAGATGCTTGTAATAAATTTAGTGCATCATCATTTGTCCCCTCTTTTTCAAAATAAACAGACTGTCCTGTTTCACAATCTGTTGTGCCTACAAGGAAACGCTCTGGACTATTAAAGTATGTTTCAAAATCAAACGGTACATGCTTTTCTGGAATCTCATGAAAAATGAACTCCATATCAAATAATTGGCGTTTTCTCCATAAGTTTTTATACGATAAATATTGCGGGTGTGATGCATAATCAATATTTACTGTTTTATTTCTATTTCTTTGTCTGGAAAGATACGACGCTGCATGACAAGCACCAGCTGATACACCGATTACATATGGAAAATATAAATCTTGTTCCATAAAATATTCTAATATCCCGCCCGTATATACACCACGCATACCGCCGCCTTCTAATACTAACCCCGTATTTTCAAGCATGTTACTCTCTCCTCTATATATATTGACTCTTTAATTATTCACCATGTTAAGTATCTTTTTCTATTATATATGAGTTCTTTCAGAAATTATATTCAAAAGACTTGAGAAAAAGGAGTTTTTTCTTCCAATTATATTTCCAAATGATCTGAGACATCCTTTATAAACCTTTGAATAAAGTCTTGCTCTGCTTTCGTATAACCATCTAAAAGTAACAGCCACTTTTCTTCAGCTTGCTTATGCAATTTTTCATGAGCTATATATATTTCATTCCCACTTTCCGTTAAGCGGAAGAAGATTTCTTTTTGATTATCTAACATTTGCATCTTCTCAACGAATTGCTTTTGAAACAACTTTGTACAAATTTTAGAGATCGCTCCCTTCGTCATGCCCATTTCTATCGTGATTGCCGTTACATTCATCAAACCATTTTTTCCGATACATTCGATTACATGTAACTCAGATAAAGACATACTACTTACACCTGTCTCATAAAAAAACTTCTCGTTTTGTCGTTTTAAATGTTCTTCTTTTTTATGCAAAAGTGTACGAATGTCCGACAGTATTTCCATTTGCTTCGTTGTATGCTTCAATCCGTTCGCCTCCTAAGTTTCCAAAGAAACAATTTAACTATATACCATTTTAAAATTATTTTTTCATCTTTACAAGTGAGAAAATCATGTTAAAATAAATTTAGTTTCCGAGGAAACTAAAATACAAGGAGGTTAACAAGATGAAAAAATCTAAACTAACTTTCATTTTATATGTTGTCTGTATTAGTGCCTTACTCGGTTCCTTCGCTCAAAATATTTACACACCTATCTTACCGATGATTCAAAATTCTTTTCACACTTCTCTTTATCTTGTAAATGTAACAGTTTCACTTTTCACATTCGTTCTTGCAATTATGCAGCTCGTATATGGACCTTTAATTGATACAAAAGGGAGAAAATCTGTCCTTATCCCTAGTTTAGTCATTAGTACAATTGGTTCAATCGGATGTGCTTTTTCGGCAAACATTTATTTATTTCTCTTTTTTAGAGCTGTTCAAGCTATAGGAATAGCAGCTATACCTGTAGTTGCAGCAACGATTATCGGTGATTTATTCAAAAGAAAAGAACGCGGAGAAGCGATGAGCCTGTATCAAATGTTACTTGCTCTCGCTCCTGCGATTGGCCCTCTCATAGGTGGTTATCTCGGCAGTATAAATGGCCACTTATCCGTATTTCTGTTTTTATCTACAATTGGTATCATCTTATTGATCATAAACATTTCACTACTTCCAGAAACAAAACCAACTGTAAGTAAGCAACCGCAAGCAAAAAAAAATTGCTGGTTTATCTTAAAAAATAAAACTGGATTTTCTATTACTCTTATTGGCTTCATTCAATTTTGTATTTACTTTTGCTTCCTCGTTTTTTTACCGAGCATTTTAACAAATTCATTTCACTTAACTGCAAGTAAAATTGGCCTTATATTTGTACCAATGTCCCTTTCTATTATGTTAGGAAGTTATTGCTACAAGCTTTTGCAAAAACGCCTCACAACAAAGCAAGCTTTATTCATCACTAGTTTCTTCAATATTATATGTGTCACTTTATTCTCTTTCACATATAGCATCAATATCCCATTCACCATTATCGTTACATCTTTATACGGTTTTAGTATGGGACTTTCTATGCCAACTCACACTACTTTATTAACGGAAGAATTCGTACAAGAACGCGCAACAGCCATCGGTATGTATAACTTCATACGCTATCTCGGTATGGGCACAGGGCCACTTGTAGGTGGATTTCTTGTATTTAATCAAAATTACTTTTGGATTTTCTTCCTAGGTGCAATTACATTTCTATTTATCATTTTATGCGCACTGAAAATGCTACGTTTTCAGGTTGTACAAAAAGCAAAATAGAGACCTATAGATGGTCTCTATTCTAAACTCTTTGATCTGCAACGATATGAATATCAATATACTTCGTTTCTCTCATAATTTCATTTACAATTGAACCTTTTCGAATTTCTTCCCACCTTGTTCTTGCTGATTGTCCGAGTAAAATTTGCGTTACTTGTAGTCTTTTCGCAACTTCAATAATAACATCCGCTGGCTTTCTTCCTTTTGCCTCTTCTAAAACAAAACTCGCATCAAATTGATTCGTTAACGACTTCCACTCTTCAATCGTCTGCTTTTTCCCAGCTGAAATAGAATCTATATTTTCCCTCTCAACGTTTAATACGTACAATTCAGCATTTAACCGATCAGCCATGCGCCATCCCCGTCGTATTAATTTCTCCGCTGTCGAACTGTATTGTACACAAACAAGAATTTTTTCTTTTACACCAATCGGTTCTATTACTGTTTGGCTAATTTTCTCGTCCATATCATCTGCCACTTCCCGAAGTGATAATTCTCTTAGTGCCCCTAAATTATTAAGCGTAAAGAAATTTTGTAAGCTTTGCTCTATTTTTTCTTCCTTATATATCTTTCCATCTATTAACCTCTTCCTTAATACTTCCGGCGTTGCATCAACGAGCTGAATTTCATTTGCTTTTTGTAAAATAAAATCTGGAATACGTTCTCGCACTTTAACATTCGTAATTTGAGCAACAATGTCATGAACACTTTCTAAATGTTGAATATTAAAAGCTGATAAGACGGATATACCGGCATCTAGCAATTCCTGTACATCCATATAACGTTTCTTATTTTTAGATCCAGGAATATTGCTATGCGCAAGTTCATCCACAACAACGACTTGCGGTGCACGTTTTATAATTCCTTCCACATCGAGTTCATAAAATACTTTCCCTTTATACTCTATTTCTTTTAAAGGAACTTTTTCTAAATCAGCAATTGCTTCTTCCGTCTCTTTTCTACCGTGCGTTTCAATTAAACCAATTACAATATCCGTACCATCCTTTTTCATTTCTCTTGCATCAAAGAGCATTTTATAACTTTTTCCTACTCCTGGAGCCGCTCCTACATATAACTTTAACTTCCCGCGGTTTTGCTGACGAATATATTCTAAATACTCTTCTGGTGTTCGCCTTTGAAAAGTTGGTTTATAGTCATCCGCATACAAAACACTCACAACCTTTCTTTCGAAACAACGCTACCTCAATCCGTTAGATTGAGGTAGCGTTGTTTCTATTTCAGTAGTTTCTGCAATTCTAAATTTAACTTTAAAACGTTTACGCGGTTCTCTCCAAATAAGCCAAGTGCAGCACCTTCTGTTTGATCTTTAATCAACTGATTTAGCGTTTCTTTCGGAATATTCGTTAATTTAGAGATACGATCCACCTGCACAGAAGCTGCCTGCGGACTAATATCAGGATCTAGCCCTGAACCTGAATTCGTCACTAGATCAATCGGCACTTCTGTTACCGGAACAGCCCGATTTTGTTTCTTCCACTCTTCAATACTTTTCTCTACTCGTTTCTCTAAATCTGGATTAGATGGTGCATAGTTATTTGAACCAGATGCTTCAGCCTTATATTCAATACTAGAAACACGCCCTTGAAAATAACGTGGATCCGTGAAGTTTTGACCAATTAATTTAGAACCAATCACTTCATTTTTATCATTATATATTAGACTTCCATCCGCATTATCCTTCATTACTGCTTGTGCAATACCAGTAACAATAAGCGGATATACAAGCCCGCACAACACTAAAAATGTAAAAGTAATACGGATAATTGGTGATAGTATACTTTGTTTCTTCGCCATCTTTTTCCCCTCTTCCTTATATGAACAAGCCGACAATTATATCAATTACTTTAATTCCAATGAATGGTACAATCACTCCGCCAAGTCCATAAATAAGTAGGTTTCGGCCAAGTAGTGCATTCGAACTCATTGGTTTATATGCGATACCTTTCATCGCCAATGGAATGAGTAATGGAATAATAACTGCATTAAATAGTAATGCTGATAAAATCGCTGACAGTGGTGATGTTAGTTTCATAATGTTTAATGCCTCCATTTGCGGAATCGCAAGTGTAAACATCGCTGGAATGATTGCAAAATATTTTGCAATATCGTTCGCAATACTAAACGTCGTTAACGCACCACGCGTCATTAACAATTGCTTACCAATCCCTACAACCTCAATAATTTTTGTCGGGTTCGAATCTAAATCAATCATATTCGCTGCTTCTTTCGCAGCTGTCGTACCACTATTCATCGCTAATCCAACGTCAGCCTGCGCTAATGCCGGCGCATCATTTGTACCATCACCTGTCATCGCTACAAGTTTCCCTTTATCTTGCTCTGCTTTAATAACCGCAATTTTATCTTCTGGCTTACACTCAGCAACAAACTCATCTACCCCTGCTTCTTTTGCAATCGTTGCTGCTGTTAACGGGTTATCACCTGTACACATAACCGTTTTAATCCCCATTTGGCGCAATTGTTCAAAACGCTCACGCATACCTGGCTTTACTGTATCCTTTAAATAAATTAAACCGTAAATACGATTATCCACTGCAACTACAAGTGGTGTCCCGCCCTCTTTGGAAATGGAATCTGCTTTTTGATTTACATCTTTCGGAATCGTTCCACCTTGTGACCTAACCCATTCAATTACGCTACCTACAGCACCTTTTCTCACTTTCGTTCCGTCCTGTAAATCCACACCACTCATTCTCGTTTCTGCTTTGAACGGAACAAAATCACCTTGCTCTGCAATTTCTCGATTATATGATATAGCTTTCGTTTTTACATATTCTATAACTGATCGACCTTCTGGTGTTTCATCTAAAACTGAACTAATCGCGGCCCATTTCCCTACTTGCTCAATCGTCTCATTTCCTACAGGAAGCAATGTATGTGCCATTCGGTTCCCGAAAGTAATCGTACCTGTTTTATCTAAAATGATTGTATTAATATCACCCGCAGCTTCTACTGCTTTACCCGACATCGCTAACACATTGAACTTTGTCACGCGGTCCATCCCGGCAATACCAATTGCTGATAATAAACCACCAATTGTCGTTGGAATTAAACAAACTAACAACGCTACAAGTACAGCTGTATCAATTTGAAATCCTAAATAGTTTGTAAAAATCGGCAACGTCACAACAACGATTAAGAAAATAAGCGTTAAACTCGTTAATACTGTATTTAAAGCAATCTCATTCGGCGTTTTTTGACGAGCAGCTCCTTCTACTAACGAAATCATTTTATCAATAAATGATTCACCAGGATTACTCGTAATGACAATTGTAATCTCATCACTTACGACCATCGTCCCGCCTGTTACGGAACAAAAATCGCCGCCCGCTTCTTTTATTACAGGAGCTGATTCCCCTGTAATTGCAGATTCATCTACAGATGCTAACCCTTTGATTACTTCGCCATCATTCGGAATCATTTCTCCTTGTTTTACGATAACAACGTCACCTTTTCTCAGATCAGTTGCTGAAACTTGGACAATGTCTCCATTTTCTTTTACAACATTTGCAAACACATCTTTCTTCGACTGCTTTAAAGAATCGGCTTGCGCTTTACCACGACCTTCTGCTAATGCTTCTGCAAAATTCGCAAATAAAACTGTAAATAATAGAATGAGAGAAACTGTTATATTAAACCAACCTGGTATACTACTAGAACTACTTGGAAGAAAAGATAAAATGAACGTAATGATAAATCCAATTTCCACAACGAACATAATCGGATTCTTTATCATGACTTTCGGATTCAATTTCGCAATGGATTGCTTCATCGCATGTGTTACGATATCACGATCCATCGTTTTCGCTTGTCTAACTTCATCTTCTACAGCATGTATTTGTGACTCATTTAATTGTTTTTCTTTTACTACTACCGGTCTCATCATTTACCCTCCATTACTTCAATGTAAGAAATTCTGCAATTGGTCCGAGTACTAACATCGGGAAGAATGTTAATGCACCAACAATTACAATTGTTCCGATAAAGATACCACCAAATAAACTATTATCTGTACGGAACGTTCCGACTGTTTCTGGCACTACCGTTTTTTCTTTCAACGAAGCTGCCACAGCTAGCATCGTAATTAAACTGAAGTAACGTCCTAAAAACATAACTAAACCAGTCGTAATATTCCAAAACGGTGTATTATCTCCTAATCCTTCAAATCCAGATCCGTTATTCGCAGCTGACGATGTATATTCATATACAACTTGCGTTAAACCGTGGAAACCGGAATGAGAAATAGCATCCGTCCCTAAATTTGTTGAAAGAGCTAATGCCGAAAAGCCTAAAATGAGCAATGGATGAAATAGTATCGTGACCGCAATTAATTTCATTTCCTTACCTTCAATCTTTTTACCTAAAAACTCTGGTGTCCGTCCAACCATTAACCCAGATATAAACACTGCAATAATTGCATACATAATAATATTTACAAAACCTGCTCCAACGCCGCCATATACTGTGTTTAACATCATATTTACAAGTGGAACTAAACCGCCAATTGGTGTTAACGTATCATGCATCGTATTAACGGCGCCTGTTTCAGCAGCTGTCGTTACCGTTGCGTATAGTGAAGAAAATACTGTTCCAAATCGTACTTCTTTCCCTTCTGTACTTCCTTGTACATGTTCGATACCCATTCCATTTAATGCCGGATTCCCGTTTAGTTCAGATGTCGTAATTGTTATAAATCCTAGTAGAAACACCATGAATAGTGATACGAAGAGAATACGACCTTGTTTTTTATTTCCTACCATTCGTCCGTACGTAAATGGAAGTGCTGTTGGCAATAACATCATAAGCATCATTTGCAAAATATTACTCATTTGTCCTGGGTTTTCAAAAGGATGCGTAGAGTTTGCTCCGAAAAATCCACCGCCGTTATTTCCAAGTTCCTTAATGGAAACGAATGATGCAACAGGCCCACGTAATATACTTTGTTTTGCCCCATCAATCGTTTGTGCTGTAACCGCTCCATCTAACGTTTGCGGTACACCAAGTGCGACAAAGACTAGCGCCGCAATAAATGCGATAGGAAGAAACACTCTCGTTAGTGCTCTCGTAAAATCAACGAAAAAGTTACCAAGTTCTTTTCCAGCGAGCCCTCTTATAAATGCCATAACGAGTGCTAATGTCGTTGCCGGTGCTGCAAACATTAAAAATGTAATTCCGATTAATTGTGATAAATAAGATAAACCATTTTCACCGCTATAATGCTGTAAGTTTGTATCAGCCATAAAACTAATTGCTGTATTAAAAGCGAGCGTAGGCTCCATTCCTTCAATATGTGCTGGATTTAGCGGCAACACACCTTGTAATCTGAAAATGAAATATACGACAACAATCATAAATCCATTGAGTAAAACTAATGATAATGCGTACTGTTTCCACGTTTGATTGTATTCTTTTACACCCGTAATTTTAAAAATAAGTTTTTCAAAAGGGCCGAATACTTTATCTAGCATTTTGCTACCTTGAAAAGCTTTTTCTAAATAAATCCCCATTGGCTTTGCTACTAAAATAAACAAGAGCATTGTAATAATGACTGCAACCCAAATCATAATGAATGATTCCCCCTAATTAAAACTTCTCTGGATTTAATAATGCATACACTAAATACACTGTAATTGCTGCGACTATAACCGATAAGACAATCATCATGATTGCTTTCCTTCTTTCACAACTTTATCTGACCAACTTGCAAGACTTGCCATCGATGCAACTAATAAAATAAAAATCCCGACCATTACAACATCTAACATAACTATCCCTCTCTTCGTTTTGTTAAAATTTACCATTTAAATATTAAAAAAGAACACTGAGCTCTACTCAGTGTTCAAAAAATGAACAACAAAAAGTAAACCTCCTCTCTAAACGCTTACGAGGTTAGCTGTCGGATTCGGGCCTAAAGAGTAGCCCTACTTTCAAAACTGAAAGATTCACCCCAAGTGACGATGCACAAAATTGGTTCCCCCGCTCCATTTCTGGAACTCAGCGATTTTAGGTTTTTTTGGAAATTTTATGAATGATTTATGAGAGTAAATATACTCCTCTATATTTCACTTGTAAAGGGGTAAATTACTGAAAATAAGAAAATATCCATCTATTTAAACGCTTACATTGAGTATTATTAATATTCTTTCATCTATTTACTCGTCTTTTCTTTCATTTTCACAGAAATGATCTTTTCAATACGAAATAAAAAGAGCGAATGACATAAAGTGCATAGCTTGTTGCACTTAGCATTCGCTCTTTTTATTTCACTATTTATTCTCCTCGTAAAAAAGCACGTAAATTTCTCCCGCGAATATAAACCTGTGACAATTCTGCATGTAGCTGCTCATATTCGGTAATATCCACCTCTAAATACAAAGCATCTTTTGATGGTAATATAATATACGGCCCTGGAAAAAGGGGATCGATCTGAACCAATTCTTGAACTCGCTCTACCGATACTGCCCAACGATTTGCTATATCTCCAAGTAATAGTACCTTCATCATTTCTTCCCCCGCTCTATTCAAAAAATAAAAAAGAAATATTATTACAATTTGTAAACACGACAAACTTAGCTCCAATTGTTTCATAGAGCCTCGCTGGATATCGTTTATTCCTTGTAACAACAGTAATAGGTGCTTGAAAAGAAAAGCGAATGTGTTCTGTGAAAAAACTAACGATTGGAAGCTCATCCCCTAGTAAAATCACCTTCTTAATACACTCAAAAATACTAGTAAAGTCCTGCTCCTTACTGCAACTATAAGTCCAATCAAACCCACAATTCCTAACTTCAGCCGCTATCTCTTCATTTGCCGTAAAAATAATTAACTCATGTTGAAATGATACTAGATCTCTTAAACTATCTACCTTACTTTCTTCTCCAACACAAATAAGTGTTAGTTCCATGTACCTCATCCTCCTTAGTATAAAAGAAATCAAACATAGATTGATATTCCCCTATACTAATCAGATCGATGAAGTGATGTATCCATCATGGCACCGTCCTCTCTCAAGACGCTTACGAAGTTAGCTGTCGGATTCGGACTTTGAGAGTAGCCCTACTTTCAAATTTGAAAGATTCACCCCTAGTGCAGACGCACAAATTGGTTCCTCCGCTCCATATAATTGGACTCAGCGTTTACAAAAAAATATATTCTGGCTGATATATTACTCCTGTATTTTGAAAAAGTAAACAGAAAAAAAGCCAGTTATAAAACTGGCTTTTCACTTATCTATACACGCGTTCTATTCACTTTATACGCAAAATGATTCGTCGGTCCATGACCACTACCAATATTCAATGGCTCTTCAATTGCTATACTAATAAATCGTTTTGCTTCTTGAACAGCATCTTCAATTGAGTATCCTTTCGCAAGTCCTGCTGTAACCGCTGAAGCAAATGTGCACCCACTTCCGTGCGTTTGCTTTGAAGGAATTCGCTCGCTTCTAAACTCAATAAATTCTTCTCCATCAAAGAGGAAATCAATTACTTCATTACCTTGATATTCTGCATGTCCGCCCTTCATAAGCACATATTTAGCACCTAATTTGTGCAATACTTTTGCAGCTTCCTTACTATCTTCAACATTATGAATCTCCATCCCAGTTAACACTTCTGCTTCTGGAACATTCGGTGTTATAACGGTTGCTACTGGTAATAAATATTCTTGTAATGCATGAACTGCTTCTTGCTGTAATAATGATGCACCGCCTTTTGCGATCATAACAGGATCTAGCACAATATTATTCCAGCCAAATTTTTTAATTTGTTCTGCAACAATTTGAATTATTTCACTACTAAATAACATTCCTAGTTTCACTGCATCTGGTGTTAAATCCGTACCAATTGAATTCAGCTGTTCTGTAATACCTTCTAAAGGAACAGGATATACCCCTTGAACGCCAAGCGTGTTTTGAGCAGTAATTGCCGTAATAGCCGTCATTCCGTATACACCAAGCTCTTGGAATGTTTTTAAATCTGCCTGAATTCCAGCACCACCGCCGCTATCAGACCCTGCAATTGTTAAAGCTTTATTCACTTTCATCCCACTCATCCTTTTCTATCCAAAATAGCGATGATAAATCGTTTTTGCTTCGCTTATATCTTTCGTTCCATGTACGAGCACACGGCCATCTTTAAAGGCGACTAACCTCTTGTCTTCAACAGAAAATGATAATAAATATGGATTTACATTTAAATCATTCACGCGACCTTCCAGCAACTCTTTATATTGTTCAAAATTTATTTCTTCTTTATGAGGTGGTCTAATTTGAACTGTATTTCGTCCGCATAAAACTGCTGTTTTTGATGTGTTCTCTTTATTTAAATATGGATACAATGCATTCTCTCCACATGAAGGACAATTATGCTGGCGAAGCTTTTGTACATTCATACATAAATACTCATTCTTCCACATATCAAACGATACAAGCCCATCTCGAAGTGATTCGTAATCTTCTACTAACAGTTTAAGAGCTTCTGTTACTTGATGAGAAACGACAAGAGATACAGCAGGTGATATAATACCCGCTGTATCACATGTTGCCCCGCCAAGCGGAATCGACTGTAATAAACATGATAAACATGGTGTTTTACTAGGAAGGATTGTGTAAGAAAGACCGTAACTACCTACACATGCACCGTAAATCCATGGAATAGAATATTTTTGTGCTATATCATTCACAATAAAGCGTGTTTCGAAATTATCAGTCGCATCAATAATTACATCAACGTTTGTAACAAGTTCTTCTAGCTCTTCAGCTGTTACATCTTGAACGAGAGCTTTTATTGTTACATCGCTATTAATCTCTTCTAAACGTTTTTTAGCCGCTATAGCTTTTGGGAGATTATTCTTTACGTCGCTCTCTGCATACAATTGCTGTCTTTGTAAATTACTCCAATCTACATAATCACGGTCAACAATTGTTATCTTGCCCACACCCGCTCTTACAAACATCTCTGCATTTGCACTACCTAATGCACCTGCACCGATAATAAGTACATGCTTTTCTCTTATCTTTTGCTGCCCTTCTGCTCCAATTGGAGAAAATAGTTCTTGGCGAGAATATCGATTATTCAACTACGCTCATTCCTTCTAAAGGACTACTTGCAGTTGCACAGCGCTTACGTGCAATACGACCTGCTTCAAATCCTAAACGGCCTGCTTCAATACTTAGTTTCATTGCTTGTGCCATTTTAATAGGATCTTTTGCTCCTGATACAGCTGTATTTAATAACACACCATCTGCTCCTAATTCCATTGCAAATGCCGCATCAGCTGGGCTACCAATACCAGCATCAACGATAACTGGTACTGTCGCTTGTTCAATAATGAAGCCCAAATTTAATGGATTTACAATACCAAGTCCTGATCCGATTGGAGATGCTCCTGGCATAATCGCATGCACGCCAAGCTCTTGTAATTTACGTGCTAATACAACATCATCAGATGTGTACGGAAGTACGATAAATCCTTCTTCCAGTAACTTTTCAGATGCCTTTAACGTTTCTACCGGATCCGGTAATAACGTTCTATCATCACCAATAACTTCTACCTTTATCATGTCACAAAGCCCAGACGCTTTTGCTAATTTTGCAATGCGAACAGCCTCTTCAGCATTTTTTGCCCCTGCTGTATTTGGTAATAACGTATATTTTTTCACATCAAGTTTCTCTAATAAATTAGGTTGCTTTGCATCAAAGATATCCATACGACGTACTGCAAACGTTAAAATTTCAGCTTCAGAAACGTCAATTGCCTTTTGCTGTACGTCAAAATCAGGGAATTTACCTGTTCCTAATAAAAGTCTAGAATGAAATGAAAATGGTCCAATGTTCAACATAATCAACCGCCTCCTACGAAAGTTACAATCTCAATTTGGTCTCCATCAAAAACAGATGTATCTGTATGATCATCTTTTTGTAAAATATCTTTATTACGCTCTACTACAACAATTCTGTTATCTAGCTCTAAATGTGTAAGTAACTCAGCTACTGTTTTTACACTCGCTGGCACTTCAATTTGGTTACCATTAATTTTTAAATTCAAACTTCCATCCCCTTTCTAAACTCTTCTAGAAAGCAATGAATCTAGCAAATGATTCTCTTGCTTTCCTTCTATTAAATCAGCCATATATTGGCCAGAAATAGGACTTAATAAAATACCGTTTCGATAATGGCCCGTGCAAGCATATAAACCTTTTATTTCTTCATGCTCTCCCATATAAGGAGCTTCATGATTCGATTGTGGTCGTAATCCTGCCCACGTGCTTTCCCATTCTGCTTCTTTTAAAGCTGGCAATATTGTATAAGCACGCTCTAATATAGAAGTTATACTTTCTGGCTGCACAGTTTTATTGAACGTATGTGGCTTCATTGTTGCCCCAATTACATAACGTCCACCGCGCTTTGGAGTAATGTAAAATCTTTCTTGAAAAATAGGTGCTTTTAAAAGTTGTTTTCTACTTCTTACCGCAACCACTTCTCCTTTAACTGGATATGTACCCCAATCACGGTGAAAATAACTGAGTAACTGCGTGCTCCATGAACCTCCTGCAATAACGACTTTCTCACATGTGACAATACCTTCACTTGTAATAACTCCAGTCACTTTATTATTTTCAATACGAATATCAAACACTTCTGTCTGTTCATATATATCAGCACCGGAAATTGCTGCAGAATGTGCGAATGCTTTCGTAAGCTCTGGTGCAATAACATGACCGTCTTTCGGATAATATACTGCTCCTATAATAGATTCGGATAGATATGGCTCTTTTTCCCGCACATGGTCTCCCGTTAGAAAATAAGAATCTTCACCTGTTTTCTGCTGCCAATCCATAATGTGAAGAATTCTTTCCTTCTCATCTGCATTTTGAGCAATACGATAAATTCCTTTTTCTTCATATCCAATATCAATACCCGTCTTTTCACGTAAAACTGCTGCAAGTTGTGGAAATATAGCTCGGCTTTCTCTAGCAAGTTCAAATAGCGGATCATACGCATCCCATTCTGCCTGAACCCCGAGTAAACCAGCAGCTGCTTTCGAAGCTTCCGATGCAATTTTTTGCTTCTCTACAATCGCTACTTTATGTCCTCTTTCTGCTAGAAAATGTGCAACTGAACTACCAATTACACCACCACCAATAATCGCTACATCATACTTCTCACACATGTTTTTCCGCCCACTTTCTTATTGATTCCTTATAAGACTTCGCTTTGCTATACGGGTTACTACTACTTACAATTCCAGACATAACTGCTATACCACTTACACCGTTAGTAAGAACATCCACTGTGTTTTCTGGGGTAATTCCTCCAATTGCTGTAATCGGTATAGATAAACACCTTGCAATGTCTGAAATTTCTTCAAGCCCTCTCGCTGGCACACCTTTTTTACAATCTGTCGGAAATACATGGCCATAAACGAGTGAATCCGCTCCATTTTTAAAAGCTACTATTGCTTCATCTAGCGAATGCACAGAATAACCGACATGCAAATACGAAAACTTTTCTTTCACTGACTTTACATCTGTACTTCGATATCCTAGTTGAACACGAGGAATATTTAATAAAATGGCGATATCAATTCGATCGTTTATGACAATTTTAGAAGCCGGAAAGCCCTCCATTAATAGACTTTCCACACCTTCATATAATTCCTTCGTACTCTTCTCACGCTCACGAATATGCAAATAATCAATCTCACTCTCAATTTGCATCGCTACATTCACTAACTCTTCGAATGGCATATGGCCATTTGAGATTACGTGGAGCTCATTTTTCATATTCATTCGCCTACTTTAAAATATTTTCGAATAGTTCATCGGCTGGGACGGTTTCTTTCGTCATTCCTTTGTCTTTCAGCCATTTATTTTGTTTTTCCCATGATTCTTTTGAATCTGATAAAAATGGCTCATCTTTCGTTTCCATCTTCTCTAATAAAATTTTCATACTTTCTTTTTCAACTTCTGGCACAAGCGGGAAGTTTTCTTTTTCTTGATGATTTAATAAAATATTTAATGCTTCATCTGGATTTTTCTTCATGAAATCATAGCCTTTTTTCGTACCACGTAAGAAGGCTTGCAACGCTTCTTTATCTTTTTTCAACGTTTTATCACCTGTTACAAATACAAGCTCATGATAATTCGGTACACCATAATCTGCTGGATTAAAGTACGCTGGTTCATGACCTTCATGACGCATAACAGGTACTTCATGGTTAATGTATGCCCCTGTTACCGCATCCACTTTTTTCGTAATTAATGCTGGTACTAAATCAAAGCCAACATCGACTACTTTCACTGTATCTGGATTACCACCAGCTTCTTTTACCATCGTTTTTAAATACATCTCACTTAAAGGTGTTCCAGAATAGCCAACTGTTTTCCCCTCTAAATCTTTTGGCGATTGAATGCCTGCTGATTTCAGCGATACAACATGATTTAATGGTGAACGTACGACAGCTCCAATTGATTTTACTGGAATTTGTTCATTTGCTTTTGCCATGACAACATCTGGCTGATAATATAAACCAACCGTTACTTTTCCTGCAGCTGCTAAAGTTAATGGATCAGTCGGATTAGAAGGGAATTTTATATTCACCTTTACTCCTTCTTCTTTAAAATAGCCTTTTTCAATTGCTGCATAAATAAAGCTATGTACCGCATTTGGGTACCAATCAAGCATGACCGTTATTTCTTTTTCCTTTTTACCCTTATCTGACGCTGAGTTACTAGAACATCCAGCAATCATTGCAACTAATAATGTCAACACAAAGATGCTTTTTAAAAATTTCATGAATACTTCCTCCAACTAATAAATTTCTTTTCTAATACTGAGATAAGTATGACGAAGAAAATAGCTAATAATGATAACAATACAATAGGTGCAAATACGCCAGCTCCATCTAACTGCGTCATCATTCTCTTACTGAAATATCCAAGCCCAGCTTGTGCACCGAGCCATTCTCCAATTGCTGCTCCGATAACACTAAGCGGAACTGCAATTTTTAAAGCTGAGAAAAAATAAGGAAGAGCAGATGGCAACTTTAATTTAAGAAAAACATCTTTTTTCGTTGCCCCATACGTAACTAATAGCTCCTCCCATTCTTTTTTCGTACTGCGTAGTCCATCATACGTATTGACCGCAATTGGGAAAAACGTAATTAAAACTGTGACAACAACCTTACTCCAAATTGTGTATCCAAACCATAAAACAAATAGCGGAGCAAGCGCAGTAATCGGAATCGTTTGTGAAGCAACTAATAATGGATAAAATGCTCTCTCCATCCATGTACTCACATTCATTAACATCGCTAGCCCTACACCTAATACGATAGAGATAACAACACCTATTAAAACGACGTATAACGTTGCAGGTAAATGAACTGTAAATAATATGTCTTTTAGTTTCCATATCTTCATTACAATCGCAGAAGGTGACGGTAAAATGTACATCTCATCTACAATTCTTGCTCCTATTTCCCACACAGCTAGTAAAGTACTAAAAAGTGTAATAGCAGGAACTAATTCTTTCAATCGGTTCATCACACAAGTACCTGCCTTTGTAACATACTAAGAAGCTCATCTTTCAGCGCTAATACTTCCGGTTTATATAAATCTTTTCGTGTTCTGTTATGATCAAGCGGTACAGTCCGCTCAGTCAAAGTCGTTATCGGCTGCTGTTCCACTACTAAAACTCGGTTTGAAAGAAATAACGCTTCTTCAACATCATGAGTAATGAATAAAATTGTTTTTTCCCACTCTTGCCATTGTTCAAACAACCATTCTTGCAAAGAGGTCTTCGTTAAAGCATCCAATGCACTAAATGGTTCATCTAACAGCAATATTTCCCCGCCTGTTAATAAAGTTCGAATAAAAGATACACGTTGTCTCATACCACCAGATAAATCTTTCGGATATTTTTTCTCATACCCTTGCAAACCAAATTTATGTAACAGTTCCTTTGCCTTTACTTGTGCTTCTTTCTTCTGTACACCTTGGCACTCTAGCGGCAGGGCAGCATTCTCAATAATTGTTCTCCACGGCAAAAGCATATCTTTTTGCGGCATATATCCTACAGGATGGTGCTTTGTTTCTGTCAGTTCTATCTGTCCAGTACTTACCTTTTCTAGACCTGTAATAAGGCGAAATAAAGTACTTTTCCCACATCCACTCGGTCCGATAATACTGACAAACTCTTTCTCATGTATAGAAGCATTTAATTCATGGATGATTGGTTTCTCATCATAATGAAAAGAAACATTATGAAACTGTAGTATGTTCTTGCTCCTCAAATCCCCACATCTCCTTACGATAGGACATATCCCAGAATAAATATTCAAATCGACTGGAATATAAGAAAATCTCCTCTAATCTTTCTAGTTCTGTCTCAGACTTTCCAACTGCCATTTCATTTAATAAATCTATTAACCAAATACACAGATTACCGTATTCTTCCGAACTATATCCTTGAATCCACTCACCAAAAAACTCATGATCTCTTGCTCCAGGAATATCATTTAAACGCTTTCCAATTTCCCAATAGCTCCACATACATGGAAGAAGCGCTGCTATTAATTCCGCAAGTGTGCCATTTTGAGATACAGACATCATGTAATTTGTATAAGCTAAATTTTTAGCAGATGGTTTCGCAGACTCTATCTCCTCTATAGAAATTCCAAGTCTTTTTGCATATTGTTTATGGATTGTCATTTCGCCATTTAATATTCCATCAATTTGTTCAGCGAACTTTCCCATTACTTGTGGATTCGTTGCTTTTACAACACCAATCGCATATAACTTTGCATAATCTAGCAGATATAAATAGTCTTGAATAATATAATACTGGAATTTATCTTTTTCTAACGTGCCATCTCCCATACCCACTACAAACGGATGATTATGACTCATCTCCCAAACCGGTTGCACAGTTTCTAATAATCTATCGCAAAATTTCATTTCTCTATCCCCTTTCAATATATGTATCTAAATAAAAAACCACTTCTATATATAAGAAGTGGTTACAGCAAATAAAGTTATACATTTATTCGATGTTCCACTTCCCTTCGCTAGTATTACCTAGATCAGGTGTTGTAAGGGTTAAGGATTATTCCTCTCTCAGCAAATCAAGCACCCCTAGTGGTTTCAATATGAAATTTTTAAATAAAAAAGCCCCGTTTCTATACGCAAAGAAACGGGGACTCATTGTTAGTGTCCGAATTGCTTCCCTACGCTAGCATAATCTAGATCAGGTAATAAAAAGGATCAAAGGCTTACGGCCTACTCTCAGCTGGCAACACCAGCTCTCCTAGCAAACTATAAAATTATCACTGTCAGTATAACACCCTAATAAGACATCATCAACTTTTTTAATTTTCTTAATTATTAACAGAATATCAAAGTTATACAATACATACATTCTATTTTAGAAAATAAAACCCCAATTAATTGCATAAGAAGGAATCATTATCCTCAAAAAATTTATTTTTATATTGATTTCATATTACATTTATGTGAATACACCCACTATATTATATCTTTATACTATAATAAAATTACAACTATACAACTAGAGGAGGTCTCTATTCCATGAATATGAAAGCTACTGCTTTAACAGCAACTACTGTAGCGATTGCTTCTTTACTTCCTTCTATGGGTGAAACAAATGTACAAAAAGCAAACGCTGAACAATTATCTAATATTAAAACTGGGTATGTCAAAGTCGATCAAGTAGCATTACATACAGAAGATAACGTAAAAAGCACATCAATTGATACAATTCGCTTTAATACAAAAGTGAACATCCTTGAAACAACTAATGAGTGGTATAAAGTATCTGTTCATAATAAAGTAGGTTATGTACAAAAAGATGCTATTTTACTAAAAAACAAACTTCATTCTAATGATCAATACATCGTTAATGCTAATGCATTAAACGTTCGCTCTGAACCTAATTTAGAATCTTCCATTTTAGATGTATTACCAAATGGCAAGTTTATTACCGTTCAAGAAGATCAAGGCGAATGGTATAAAATATCGCATAATGGCCAAACAGGTTACGTACAAAAAGCATTCATCTCTAATGGTTCACAACCCTTAGTAAAAGGAATCACCGTTCAAAATAATACAAAATATACTGTTGCAACACCTAATCTAAATGTACGTAGCAACGCTAGTACAAGTAGCGCTCTACTCGGTTCATTACAAAACGGTACACAAGTACAAGTAGTAGAAACTGTAGGAACTTGGTATAAAATTCGTTTTGGCACAGGATACGGGTATGTAGCAAAACACTATGTAGTACAAAATCAACCACAAGCTAAAACAGATCAACCTTCATCAATTCCAGCTGCTTTCAAATTCCCTGCTCAAGGAAGAATTAGCTCAACCTTTGATATACGCTGGGAACAAATGCATTATGGTATAGATATTGCCGCTCCAGGAAACGTCTCTATCCAAGCTGCTGCTGCAGGTAAAGTTGTGAAATCTTATTATTCAGCTAGCTATGGCAATGTTGTTTTCATTGCGCATCAAATCAATGGGAAATTATATACAACTGTTTATGCTCATATGAAGGATCGCACTGTACAAGCTGGTGATCAAGTACAAACTGGACAATTAATAGGTCATATGGGAAACACAGGTCATTCATACGGGCAACATCTTCATTTTGAATTACATAATGGAGAATGGAATTTTGAAAAAACAAATGCAGTAAATCCACTGCCATATTTAGTTAGGTAAATTGTATGCCACGCAATATACCTCTTATAATTGAATACGTAGCCTTTTTAGGTTTAATCTGTTGTTTAATCATTTACAATACAAACATTGTATTTTTATCTATTATTATTGCTTTTGTTGCATTAGAAATTATGATGGAATCATTTCAAGTGCAACTAAAACAAAAAATTGCCCATATTTATAATGCTATTTTTCTTTTGAGTGCTCTCATAACAAATATAATTAGTAATGGCTTTTATTTATCTACTGTATTTCCAGTATTCTTTATGGCTGTTTTATTATTTGTAGCTAGATATATTAATGTCCCTTATAAACAAAAACAAGAACAAGAACACGAAGCTTAGAAAGAGGAGACACTGTGTACCAATCTTTCAAAGATACTCCAATAAAATACATATTGAATTTGTATAAGAAAGCCAATACTTTTTTTGGTATACAAGGAAGTTATACTGCACAACTTCTCCTATATGGAATGTTGTTTCTTGTCTTAATCATTTTCTCCTTGTTTTACTAACAAAAAAGGATCTCACATAAACTGGAGATCCTTTTTAATTTATATTAATTTTTCATATCGAAAATATTGTTTATCCACAAGCATATTTTTCATAAATAAAGCTCAGATTATATTTTTTCTCTAAGCTCATTCGTTGTTCGTCATCGCACCAATAGAAAAGAATATCATGAATCGTTGCATAACGCTTATTTTTAAGAAATAGCCTAAAGAATGATGGTAAACAATCATGTAATTGTATAAATATATAATTGCGTAGTGTTTCTTCTTTATATTCAATGCCCTTACAAATATACAGTAATTCTTCACAATAATATGCATGCTGTGGAACTTGTATCATTTCGAAAAATGGCACATAAGATAGTAGCTTTCCAATAAAATGACCATATCGATCCATTACTCCTATCGTCATATGCTCCATCATTTCTTTCATCACATATAAATAATCATCTACATGCGTTGTCTTTAATGGGTCTAAGCGATCGGAAATTTGAGATAATACAGCTCTTTGACATGCTAAAACTGCCTGACTAGGTCCATAATATGATAGGAAATCTGTACACTTACGATATTTCCGTAATAAATCATGTGTATACAAATCATATACAAAAGTATTACAATACATTGCTAAACTCATCATATCACTATTTAATTGCTCTTTTGATAATGATTTCGCTCTCTTGCACATATAAAAGAATGTAAATTCCAATACTTCTTTATGAGATAATAAATGTTTACAATCGGTTATACACTTCTCATTAAATTTAACTCTATCCCAAATTTCAATATCCCTATCTGTCAATTCACCTATACGATATTTAATAATTAAATAATTTAAAGCAACTGATTGCGTCAAAAGATCCCATGTTTCATATTCCAATGAAGTATGAACAAACTCAGCTAATCCTTGCGCTATCATAAAATCATTTGCCTCTTCATACCAACCAATCTCTTGGCATAAGCGAAGAATACGCACTAAAGTTGGAATTTCATCTTTATGAAACTGCGGTAATTTCTTTGCTTTATTCATGCCATATACGATAAATGCCGCTAAATTTTCTTCTTTATAAAATTCTTTCTCTTTCCATACTAATATAGTTCGTTCTTTCCCCTCACCTTTTGGGTGACAAGGTACAAGCAAAGAAAATAATTCAGCGAAATTATTTGGTTCTATATATGTATCTGTAACCAAATTCCAATTTGGATCGCCCTGTACAGCCTTCATATAATTCCCCTTCCCTTTTCATCTATGTAGGAAATATTAATTTATTATCGCACCACTAAAAATTAATATTGTTATATTCAAAATCTATCATAATACTTATATCTATCAGTATATCATCTTTTCTCTTATTAAAAATTAAGAATAACAAATTTTAAAAAAATGTCGAAATTATTAACCGTATCCTTATTATATAATGTCTCAGATACATCACGCTAACATATTAGTTTAATCCATATATGCTAGAATAATGCATCTGAACTTTATATATAATTTAGCTCTTTATGAGTGACCATTAAACTCTCGGTTAATTAAAGTTTCAATTTACTCTGTACGCTCTGAGATTTCGCTCAAGGCAAATCCAGCTTGATCATCTGCTGATTCCCTTATAGCTAAATCTCCTAGTGCTAACATGCCAATAAGCTGACCACTATCAACTACTGGTAACCGTCTAATTTGATACTGTGCCATTAGCTCTGTAGCTTTTTCAATAGAATCATTTGGAGAAACTGAGATAATATTTGTTGTCATTACATTTGTAATTTTATTAGATCCAGGATGTTTTTCAGCAATCCCTCGAACAACTAAATCTCGATCAGTAACAAGCCCAACAACTTGCTCATTTTCAACAACAGGAATTAATCCAACCGATTCTTCCTTCATTTTTACAGCTGCCTCATATACATTGTCTAGCGGTGTACAATGTACAATATGGGTACTCATTAAGTCTCTAACTTGTGTCATTATTTATTTCCTCCTTTTTATACATACCATAGCTTTTCCAAAATTCCTTTATTTATTTCTGGAAAGTAACATTATAAAAAGGATTAACAAAATAAAAAAGAGCCAGCATAATGCTGACTCTTTTTTGTATGACCCGTACGGGATTCGAACCCGTGTTACCGCCGTGAAAGGGCGGTGTCTTAACCACTTGACCAACGGGCCATGGCTCCGCAGGTAGGACTCGAACCTACGACCGATCGGTTAACAGCCGATAGCTCTACCACTGAGCTACTGCGGAATAATATATGATGGGCCTAAATGGACTCGAACCATCGACCTCACGCTTATCAGGCGTGCGCTCTAACCAGCTGAGCTATAGGCCCATATACTTACAGGGGCAGTAGGAATCGAACCCACACTGGAGGTTTTGGAGACCTCAGTTCTACCTTTAAACTATGCCCCTAAATGATGCCGGCTAGAGGACTTGAACCCCCAACCTACTGATTACAAGTCAGTTGCTCTACCAATTGAGCTAAGCCGGCATAAAAAAAATGGTGGCTCGGGACGGAATCGAACCGCCGACACGAGGATTTTCAGTCCTCTGCTCTACCGACTGAGCTACCGAGCCAACATAAATGGCGGTCCCGACCGGGGTCGAACCGGCGATCTCCTGCGTGACAGGCAGGCATGTTAACCACTACACCACGGGACCATTTGGTTGCGGGGACAGGATTTGAACCTGCGACCTTCGGGTTATGAGCCCGACGAGCTACCGTACTGCTCCACCCCGCGACAATATTAAATTTAAAAAATGGAGGAGGTAGAGGGATTCGAACCCCCGCGCGACTCTCGCCGCCTGTCGGTTTTCAAGACCGATCCCTTCAGCCGAACTTGGGTATACCTCCGAGATATAAACCTTTAGTGTACCTTGTAGGTCTAAACCATTTAAAAGAAAATGGAGGAGGTAGAGGGATTCGAACCCCCGCGCGATTCTCACCGCCTGTCGGTTTTCAAGACCGATCCCTTCAGCCGAACTTGGGTATACCTCCGAGACATATATTAAATAAAGTGGAGCCTAGCGGGATCGAACCGCTGACCTCCTGCGTGCAAGGCAGGCGCTCTCCCAGCTGAGCTAAGGCCCCATGTTTTTTGGAATATCGGGAAGACAGGA
>NZ_QPEL01000080.1:0-38524 GCF_008368965.1 Bacillus sp. AY2-1
ACCTTGAATAAAGAATAGATTAAGTTGTTTACATTAATATATATCAGATAATAAATTTAAAATCGAATTATTGCTCCAAAAATAATCCTCGGACATACACTTATAGATAAAGATTATTAAATATACTCACCAACATTGTGTAACCAGTATAGTTACTTATACATACGAGTGTCAATTAAAATAACCTTACAATTTTGTAAGATAATCACCTTAATAGTAAATCAAGTAATTATTAAATAATATAAATAGTTACTAGATATAATAAAATAACACTCTTAAATTTTGAACAAAAACTAATTGTTTTTATAGGAAAATAACTTATAACACCCACATTGTTAACAATGCTTTTGAATCCTACTTTACTCTATAATTCTCTGTTATATCCCAACGTGAATGCTCCTATAATATAGTCAATTGCTGCAATGAATATATTCCCTCAAAAAACATCTCCAGAAGCCATCGAAAGTAGCCTTTATTAATACACCTACACAATCCATCTTTTCACTCCCCTAAGACATCCTCAAATTTTACAAGGAATGAAAAAAGAAGAGGGATACCTTCCCTCTTCACTAAAAAAATTAAAAAACACCTTAATTTATATCCCCTGCCTTTTACAATCTCACGTCTATTGATAGCCCGTTTAATTCTTCAATTCTATTTTCATAGATTCATGTATTCTTCTAAAGTCTGCTTTTGTTCATATATATTTTCAGCAATATCTCCTACATAGCGAATATGCCAAGGTTCATATGCATAACCTGTAATACTTTCCTTCCCCTTAGGATAACGAATGATAAACCCTGCACGATGCGCGTTTTCTTTCAGCCATTTTCCTTCCTTCGTATTAGCAAAAGATAGCTCTAATTCATTGTTCGCACTTTTAGAAGAAACATCCATTGTTAACCCTGTTTGATGTTCGCTATGTCCTGGTTTTGCCGAGAAGCGATCCGTATGCTCTTGTCCTTTTCTTTTCACATTGTTCGCATACAGTCGTTGTTGATAGTCATAGGAACGAAATCCCGAAACAGCATTTAACTGAATCCCCTCCTGCTTTGCTAAATCAAATAACTTTTCCAGTGCTTCTGCCGCCTCTTTACGGAGGTGGCTCTTTTCTACCGTTCCACTAAATGAGAATGGTACATTTGGTACAACTAAATCCTCTGGTTTATAGTCTTCGGGTAATCCATATTCCTTATTAACTACAGCCTGTATACTAGCAAAAGAACTTTCATTGTATTTTGATTGCCCTTTTCCTCTACTATCTTTCTCTTTATTTATGGAGTTTTCACGAGATTCATAGTTCGTCTTATCTGGTTCTTTACCAATAGATTGATTGGTGTAAATTATAAAAAGACCTAACATCATAATTACACAACTGAAAATCCCTACTAATTTAAGTCTCATTATTCATTTCCTTCCTGCAACTCTTACTGTTTCTCGTTCATAATATCTCAACCATATCAAATTCATATTAATTTGAAGTGAACTTTTGTTCTTAACATATTTCTTAATAGAAAGACTGTATATCCTTCTATTTGTTTGACATCATTAAGATGCTCACAAATATAAATAAATTCTATGGCTACATATAGATAAAAAATCTAAAAATTTATATAACGAGATTAGAAGTGTAGCATATTATTGTTGAAGGGTCTTGGTATAATGCTAGGCATTAATGTAAAAAAAACAAATGAAGAGTTAATTATTTCATGGCGATTGGCGGAGATTACAATTCCATTACGTGATGTGATTGAGGTTACCGAAGATGCTACCTATGCTGGTGTTGAAGACGTAGATGTAATACGTATTGGAGCAGCTTATGGGACAACAGACCGTATTTTAATTAAAACAGTAAAACAAAATTATATATTATTTACTACAAATAAAGTTGCTATTTTAAATGCCATTCAGACTTAAATATAGGAGTTTTCTTGGCTAAAATGATAAAAATAAGCACATCTTGTTATAAAAACAGATGTGCTTATTTTTAATTTCTATGCATTTTTACGTTTTAAGAAAATCACTCCACCAACAATTAACAGTAATGCTCCTGCAGCCATAGAGATCCAACTTGTAAGATTAGTACCTGTTTGTGGTAACCATCCAATTTTAGATTGGATTTCTTTCTTAGGTTGTGGTTGTTCTTTTACTTGCTCGTTAGGTTGCTCTGGTGTTGGAGTATTTTCATCCGAATTCGGCTGTTCTGGTTTAGGTTGTTCCGGCTTTACCTCTTTAAATTTCACTGTTTGTCCCTTATCTTCAATTTCAGCGTGAATAGCTATTAATATATTATCTTGATACAGTTCTTCAAATACTACTACTTCTTTACCTTGTAATGCAGAAGCATTACATGTGAAATCTAGTATGATAGAACCATTCTTCTCTTTAGCAGTAAACTTAGATTCTACTGTTACCTCTTTACCATCAACTAATAATGGCTTGTTTGTTGCTTTATCCATTAGTTTACCTTTTACAACGTACTCTTTACCCACGATTAAGTCTTTGTATTCCACTTTATCTTGGATTGTTACAGATTTAGAAGCGTCTAACTCTTTAGAACCATCAGCTTTATTTGTAGCTGTCGTTTTAATAGAAGGTTCTACAAACCGAACTGTTTGACCTACATCATTAATGTCAGCATGAGTTGCAATTACTTGACCTTCATGTAATAAGTCTTCAAACACGACTACTTCTCTTCCTTGCTGTTCAGCACCAACAAAAGTAAAGTCTAATGTTACAAAACCGTTCTTTTCTTTTGCAGTAAACTTCGTTTCAGCTGTTACTTCTTTTCCATCAATTAATAATGGTTTGTTAATAGCTTTGTTCATAAGTTTACCTTTTACAGTGTACTCTTTACCTACAACTAAGTTAGTATACTCCACTTTGTCTTGAATAGTGATAGAATCCTTTGAATGAATCTCTTTTCCACCATCAGCTTTGTTTGTAGCTGTCGTTTTTACTGATGGCTTAACGAACTTAACTGTTTGACCTTTATCATTGATATCAGCATGTGTCGTAACAACTTTTCCGTCTTTCAGTAACTCTTCGAATACTACTACTTCTTTTTCTTCTAAACCAGTTGCATCAAAAGTAAAATCTAGTGTAATAAAACCATTTGCTTCTGTTGGTGTAAACTTCGTTTCAGCAGTTACTTCTTTACCATTTACAACTAATGGTTTATTAGTCTCTTTATTCATTAATTTACCTTTTACAGTGTACTCTTTACCTACTTGTAGATCTTTGTATTCCACTTTATCTTGGATTGTTACAGACTTAGACGTGTGCATTTCTTTTGTACCATCTGTTTTATCAGTAGCTGTTGTTTTTATTGAAGGAATCTTTTCATCTTTGACAATGTGTTTAATGATTTGACCATTCTCTTTAATTTCAAAAGAGAACGTTTCTTCATTTAATACATAACCTTTTGGTGCAACAGTTTCTTTATATGTGTATTTTCCAAATGGTAACTTTTCAAATTTAGCGATTCCTTTATCGTCTGTTTTTCCTTTTACTACTTCTTTTCCTGCTTCGTTATAAATCGTAAATTCTGCATTTGGAAGCTTGTTATTTCCATCAGCTACATCTACCTTTGTAATTTCTAGATCACCTTTGATAAGATGATTAACTGCCAATAACTCAATAATCTTTCCATGTTCCTTTATTTCGAACATAATTGGTTCTTTAACAAGAACATAACCATTTGGAGAAGCCTTTTCTACAAATGAATATTTACCATACGCTAAATCTTTGACGTTAATCTCACCATTTTTATCTGTTTTATATTCACCAATTACTTTTCCACTTGCATCTTTTAGCTCGAATTCTGCACCTTCTAATTTTTTACTAACATCTTCATTATCCACTTTAAGTAATTTTACACTACCTTTTACTTCTGTATTTTCCACTGTAAAAGTAAGTGTTTTATTGTGCTCTTTAATTTCAAAAGGATACTTTGTTTTATTTCCAATATATCCATTAGGTGTTTGTGTCTCTAAGAAATAATATTTACCATACGTAAGACCTTCAACGTTTGCAATTCCATTTTCTTTTGTTACTACTTTTTTCACTTCTTTACCATCTTCAGTGAAGACTGTGAATTCAACATTTGGTAAAACCTTTCCTGAATCACTAAGCTTTTTAATTTCGATGTTACCTTTTACTTTGTTATTTACTATTTGGACAGCTCCTGTTTCTCCTGTCTTAACTTCAATAGTTTGTGGTTTATCATCTGAAACATAGCCTGTTGGTGCTTTAATTTCTTTTAATGTGTAAGTACCAATTGGTAAGTTGTTTAATTCTGCTATACCATCAGCACCAGTCGTGCTTTTTCCAACTGATTCATTATTTGCATTAAAGACCTCAAATACTGCATCAGCTAAAACTTCTCCATTTTCTCCAACCTTTTTAATTTTTAAAGAACCAGCTGCTTCCCAATTTACTGCAAGATCACTACTAAGCTTTTCTTCATTTCTTTCTAATAGTACTGTAGCATTCTGAACAGTATCCGTACCACGGTAAGCAATTGCTTGAACTTTTGTTAAGTTTGCAGCAACACTTAGATTAAATTCACCTGTTTTAGTATTTTTAGGAATTTGGATACGGAATTTCTCTCCAACTGAAAGTTGATCTTTCACTTCACCATTTTCACTAACAATTTTTACTCCATTAGGTGCATTTTTTGCTACTACTTTATAAGAACCACCCTTAGCATTTGTTTGTACTGTATATAGATTTGTTTCGAAGAACTCACCTTTTAATTCTGCTTTTTGTTTTTCAACTGGGATAACATTCATATAAATATCTTGTGTATCGCCGCTATTGTTAGCAGCATTGATAATTGCCTTAGCTGCTTTTTCAACATTTTTATTCTCATGTTTCAGTTCATTTACATCAAGTTGACCTAATGCATTCCAAACTGCAAGCTGAGTTGCGTAGTGTGCCTCATTCTGATTAGCTACTCCCAACTGCTGAACACTTTTTTGCGGGAAACCGTTTAATAGGACCCTATATACTACATTATCTGTTTTCCCCATTTCAGGAAGATCTTCACCATTTGGTGATTTTAGTCCAAGAGTTAAGCAATAAGCAATTTGACCACTTGAATTTTTAATCATTTCAGTTCGAATGTGCTTTCCTAAACTATTACTATAACTCCAGTTCATTGAATATTTCTCGTGCGTCATAACCTCTGCACTAGCCCTAGGTAAAAATACATTAAGGAATAATGCCAGTACTGATAATAATGTAAAAACTCTTATAATGACTCTCTTACCCAATTTTGTAACCTCCCTAGAATAAATTAATCCGAGTATATATCGCAATATCTAAAACATTCACGATCGACCCGATTATCATTATAAAACAATAAATTACAAATATTAAATAATTTTAATGAAATAGTCAAAAAATTTACACATTTTATTATTTATCAAGTTTTTTAACGAATTTACTATATACAAATTCTAAAACACGCCTACAATTTAAAAGACAAATATGTATGTTAAATATATAAATAGCAATTCCTTTGCTCCAGTTATTAATCTTCTATTAACCTTCCCCTTATTAAAAATAGCCTTTTCATTTTCTTGTTAATCCGAGTAATTTATACACCTCTTTTAATCTATTAATTCTCTATTACGCTCCTTCATTGAGATATAAGGGTGACTCTTCATTCAAAGAATAAAGTAAAACTTTATTCAGCCCGATCCCCATCTAACTTCTCTGCTTTGAGCCTTACTGCCCACAAATAGCAGGATACATTATGCAACATTGCATTTGATAATCATTTTCAATGTAACTATACTGATTACAGGATTGCTATTAGTCCAATATTCTACATGGAGGTTTTATTATGTTTAAAAAAATTATTGTATCTTCTATGGCGCTTACTATGTTCGGTGGAGCTGCAACTATGCTAGAGGCACCTACTGCTCAAGCAGCTTCTTATAACTCAACATCATCCTCTTACTTTGATGTCACTCCTGAAGAGGCCGTGGCTTTCTATCAATCTCAAGACTATAAAAAATTAAAAGTATTTTTGGATGACTTTGAAGCTAGAAACCCTTATGCCCCAGGTGGAGGCTACGCTCAAGGTAGTGTACGTATGCAAAAATTCAACGATGCTCTTAGAGATGCCAAATTAACAAATGTCTACCAAGAATTTATTAGAATCTCTTACTACAATCATTATCCAGAACCAAAATAATCACAACGGATAAAGTGAAACTTTAATCAGTGGGGGTTTTGTTCATTCCCCACTGATTATTAGTTGAACCAATCGGGCGTTTACTGGCAATTGATCCCCCCTAACTTCTTTGCTTCCGCTGAATTTTGAGGTGGGAGTCTTACCGCCAGTTAATGCGGGATAAAAGGCACCTCTGACGGGGCACCTTTTATTTTCACTCTATTGTACACCATACTGAATATAACTTGGATCGTAGTATATCCATTGATTTGTCCCTAAGCAAAGCCATCCATCTTGTTCTCCCCAAACTTCATATGTTTCGCCACGATTCAATTGGCGAATTACACTAGACTGCAAAGATGGTCCACTTCTCAAATTCACATTATCTCCATTAATTATAGCAACCCCGTACACTGGAGTTGCATTATTAGGCGGAGAAACATTCCCTCCACCACTTGCTCCATTCCCTTGTAAAGCTTCTAGTGAAACTGCAGCTGATACATCACAATTTCCTACACCTGAAATTTGTCCAGAATCTGTGTACTGCCATGCTGTCCACGCTGTCCATCCACCAGCATCAGCAGGCGGTGTACTCGAGTATTTAGCAATCCAAAGTGGAATATCACTTAATCCGCTAATTCCGAACTCATTAATATACCAAACTCCTGTATATAACATTACATCTTTTCCAGTAGCCTGTTTCACATAATTTATGAAGCTTCTTGCCCAATTCGATATAGCGCTACCAGTTAAATTACTATTACTCGGATCTTTTGGTGATTCTAAATCCAGAACTGGCATTAAGTCTGTCTGGTTACTTTGTAATATACTCACAAAATATTTCGCCTCTGAAATTGCATCATTTTGTTCTGGACGTGCAAAATGGTATGCACCAATTAATACATTCGCACTTCGGGCTGCTTGTACATTTTTAGTAAAAGTAGGATCAATGTAATTTACACCTTCTGTCGCTTTTGCATACGCTGCTGGAATTCCAGATGCCTTCACTGCATTCCAATCAATATTCCCTTCCCAATGAGACACATCAATTAACGTAACATTTGAACTCGATCTGTTTTGCATATAAAATCTCCTATTAATTTTTTTACTTCGTATACATACAATATGTACAAATTTCATAAGAGGACACGACATTTATGCTATAGAAACAAAGAGTAAATATATTTTGTATACAAAATAAAAAAGACCTTGTATTTACAAGGCCTTTTGCAAACTCCCTTTATTTTGTAACAAGTACATATTATAATACAAACCTTGCTCACTTAGTAATTCTTGATGTGTTCCTCTTTCTACTATCTCTCCATCATGCATCACAAAAATTTGATCTGCATCTTGAATTGTAGATAACCTATGCGCAATGGCTATCGTCGTTCTACCTTTTCGCATTTGTTGCAACGCTGTTTGAATAGCCTCTTCTGTTTCTGTATCGATATTAGCTGTTGCTTCATCTAATACTAATACTTTCGGATTCGTTGCTATCGTTCTAGCAAAAGCAATTAATTGTCGTTGACCGCTTGAAAATGCTGCACCTCTTTCTACTACTTCTGTTTCATACTGCTCTGGTAACTTTTCAATAAACGTATTCGCTTGCACAAATCGAGCAGCTTCTTTTACTTCTTCATCCGTAATTTCTTCATTATACATACGAATATTTTGCTTTACATTTCCAGCAAATAAAAATGCATCTTGCAATACGAGTCCTATTTTCTTTCTAATTTCTCGTTCTTCAAATTTTTCTAAATCTACACAGTCTATTACAATATTTCCCGACTTAATATTATAAAATCGCATTAACAAATTCATAATCGTACTTTTTCCGCTACCAGTATGCCCAACAAAAGCAACCGTTTGCCCTTGTTTCACGTGAAATGATACATTTTTTAAAACGTCACGCTTTCCATCATATGAAAAAGTAACATTTTTAAATTCAATATCTCCATCGACAACTTGAGGATTCTCATTGCCTTTTTGAACCGGTGCTAAATCTTTCTCGTCCATTAAATGAAATACACGTGATGACGAAACAAGTGCCTGTTGGAAAAAGGACAATTTCATCATCATCTCATTTACAGGTTGGAAGAAACGATGTATATAGTTAACAAAAGCATATAAAACTCCTACTTCAACAGGGCTCTTTAAAGCATCAATCCCAAATAAACCTAGTACTAACGCAATAGCTACAATATGTACTAAATCCGTAGCTGGTCGTAAAAGTAATGCGTCTAACTTCAAAGTACGTCGCCCTGCACTATAATGTTTATTATTCACTTCTTCAAACTCTTTTCTCATACGTTTTTCTTGTCTGAACACTTGAACAATATTCATTCCTTGTATGGACTCGTTCAATTTTGCATTTAACACGCTTAGTTGATTACGTACTTCTAAATAAAAAGCTGCACTTTTCCGGCGATATAATACCATAATCGCGAACATTATCGGAATTAATATGAGAGAAAATAACGCTAATTTTACATCTAATAAAAACATCGCTATTAAAATACCTACTAAAAAGACTACATTTTTCACAAATGTTGATAATACACTGACATAAAAATCTTTAATCGCTTCCGTATCATTCGTTATACGAGATACGAGCGTACCAATTGGCGTACGATCAAAGAAACTTAATGACAGCTTTTGAACATGTTCATATACTTCAACTCGCATATCTTGAACAATCTTAAAAGCAATGTTCTGAAAGTACAATAGATTTAAATACGTAAATAATACCTTTAATAAATGAGCAACTATGTAAATTACAAATAAAGTAACGAGTGCTGATCGTTCAAAATCCCGCGGTACTAGGTGTTCATCAAGGAATTGTTTAATTAAAAAAGGCCCCATCATTTCCGTTACTGTCGCACCAACTAAAAAGATAAATGCTAAAGATAGCAACCCTTTATATGGCTTCATATAAGAAAGCAATCTACTTAAATCACTTCGCTTCTTCTCTACCATCATACGCCTCCTTTCTCGACTAAAGCTTCTAATTGCTGGCTTTCATACATTTCCTTATACCAGCCGTTTTCCTTCATTAATTCCTCATGTGTACCTCTTTGTACAATTCTACCTTCATCAACAACAAGAATAAGATTAGCATGCTGAATTGCACTTAATCGGTGTGCAGTAATAATCGTCGTTTTCCCTGCTCTTTCCCTCTTTAAGGCACTTAAAATTGTCTCTTCTGTTTTTGCATCTACCGCTGATAAACAATCATCCAAAATTAAAATTTCAGCATTTGTTAATAAAGCACGAGCAATAGAGATTCGCTGTTTTTGACCACCAGATAACGAAACGCCTCTTTCCCCTACTACTGTTTCATATCCTTCTGAAAATTGGAGGATATCATTATGAATACAAGCAATCTCTGCAGCTTGGGTAATTTCATTATATGTAGCATCCGCCTTTCCAAAGGCAATATTCTCACCAATACTTGCTGAAAATAAAAAATGATCTTGCGGCACATATGAAATGGCAGAACGGACACCATGAAGTGTTAAATCTCGAATATCTCGCTCCCCAACTTTTAATTCACCATTAAAATGATCATACTCACGGATTAAACATTTTAATAAAGTCGTTTTCCCTGCACCTGTACGTCCTACAACTCCTAGCGTTTCGCCCTTCTTCAAATCAAAGTGAATATCGTTTAAATGTAACAGTTCATTTTTCTTATACGAAAATGAATCAATGGCAAATGAAACATTACCGCTCGCTATCGTATGTACAGCATTTTCTCTATTTACTACATCTGATTTTTGTGAAAGAATTTTTTCTACACGGTCATATGAAGCACGCCCACGCTCCATAATATTGAACAACCATCCAAACGCTAACATTGGCCAAACGAGGGTACCTAAATATGTCGTAAATGTAACGAGATCACCTACTGTTAATTCACCTCTTACAACTAATACCGATCCGTAACATACTGCAATTAAAAAAGAAAATCCAACGATAAGAGCGATTGTCGGATCAAATAACGAATCAATACGTGCAACTAACACATTTTTATGCACAACATCTTCTGATTTTTTTCGAAACGCCTGCAAATCTTCTTTCTCTTGTCCAAGCGATCGAATCACTTTCATTCCACTCATACTCTCTTGCACTTTATCATTAATTTCCGAAAACGATTGCTGTGCTTTATGAAACCTTTTATGTAATAACGTTCCATAATAATTTGTCGAAATGGCTACAATCGGCATCGGAATTAAACTTAACAATGTTAACTTCCAACTAATTGTAAAACCCATCGCTACGAGTACACATCCCCCAACAGCTAATGAATCAACAAGCGTTAAAACACCCGCTCCAGCAGTTTGCTGGATTGCTTGAATATCATTAGTCGCATGTGCCATTAAATCACCTGTTCGATTTGACTGATAGAAAGATGGACTCATCTTTGTAAAATGTTCATATAAATTTTTTCGTAATTGGCGAGCTAATTTTAACGAAGACCCGAAAATCATAATACGCCATATGTAACGCAATATGTACATCGTAATACCTACAATTACTAATAGTACAACCCATTTTAGTAACTTATCGGTCGTCAATGTTTCATCATTAATTTCATCTACAACGATTCCAATTACTTTTGGTGCTACGAGCTCTAAAAGTGCAACGCCAAATAATAAAATAATTCCGGTTATGTACGCTCGTTTTTCTTGTTTAAAAAACCACGCTAAATTCATAAACACTTTCATTTTTTTCCTCCTCCCTTAAAATGAGCGATGTTTTCAGTTTACCAAAAATACAGAATTTTTAAAAGTTTTAAAAACTGTAACTAACAAAAAGAAAGACACTCTTAGTGAGTGTCTTTTAGCGCTTATTTCATTTGTTGCTTGTTCATCGCGCTCATCATTTGATTGATTTTCTTTTGGGAAGGTTTTTGTCCCATTTGCATCATCATCATTTTTAACATTTGTTCGTTAATTGGTGGATTTTTTTGTAAGTAATTCATCATGTATTTGCGGGCAATGAAAAATCCTAACGCCACGCCTGCTACTAGTGCTACTACGCCCACTAGAATACCTAACCAAATTGGCATATATTTTCCTCCTTCATGTTGTCTACCTTACAGTGTACTAAAACCTTTTCAATAAGACAAGATACAATTCGACATTTTTTACACATATGTTCGTACTTGTTTTAGAGGATTCAGCCATCCGTACTTTGTATTTTCATAATCCATAGCTAAAAATGTTAATTCACACTTTCTTAACACCTCAAAGAAAGTCGTTTCCATAGAGACATTTCCAGAGGTATTCATACGAATATAGTGTGGTTTCACCATTATTTCACCGTACTCCGCTCCCGTATAAAGTGTATGTGTATGATGTGTTCTATCATATTTACCAAGAACGCGCAAAGCTTGTTCTAATTTATGATGAATTTTCATTACTTGCAATGGTTTCGTTATATACATCATTTGTTTATATAACACTTTTTTCTCCGAAAGGGACCCAGATTCTGAAAATCGAGCAAATAAATCAAAAAACAAATATTCACGACCAAAATAAGATTTCGCAATATCCTCTTGAATTAAATACAATTCATACGTTTTCATTTTTCCCCTCCCAATCTGGACAACCTTTTCCCTTCATTATATATAAGAAAATTTGCAATGATTGTCTGACTGCGGAGAGATAAAAAACTTTTTCTGTCGAAAAAACTCATTTACATAGAAAAATCTCTCCATGCCGGAGAGATTTTTCTGAAATCATTAAAGCATTTCTTTTACTTTACGAACAACGTTCTCTACAGTAAATCCATACTCTTCCATAATCTTCTCACCAGGAGCAGAAGCACCGAATGTATCGATACCTAACACATCTCCTTCAAGACCTACGTAACGGTGCCATCCGAATGTAGCACCCATTTCGATTGCGAAACGTTTTGTTACTGCTTTTGGTAATACAGATTCTTTGTACTCTGCAGGTTGAGCTTCAAAACGATCCATAGATGGCATGCTGACAACAGCTGCGTCAACGCCGTCCGCTGCTAATGCTTTTTGAGCTTCAACAGCTAGGCTTACTTCAGACCCAGTTGCAAGTAAGATAACATCAGCCGTTTCTTTCTTGCTTGCAGAAACTACATATGCACCTTTTGCTACTTTTTCATACGTATCATCTTTTGCACCTTCTAATGTTGGAAGGTCTTGACGAGTTAATACTAAAGCAGTTGGTTTGTTTGTAGATTCTAAAGCCAGTCTCCAAGCTGCAACAGATTCGTTACCATCAGCTGGACGGATAACAGAAACGTTCGGCATTGCACGAAGCGCTGCTAATTGTTCGACTGGTTCATGTGTTGGACCATCTTCACCAACAGCGATACTGTCATGTGTGAATACATACGTTACTGGCAATTGCATTAATGCTGCAAGGCGAATTGCTGGACGTAAGTAATCAGAGAATACGAAGAACGTACCACCGTAAGTTTTTAAACCGCCATGTAATGCAATACCGTTCATTGCTGCACCCATTGCGAACTCACGTACACCGTACCAAATGTTTTTACCGCTGTAATCGTCTCTTGTAAAGTCTTTTTCGTTATTCATGTATGTTTTGTTAGAACCAGCAAGGTCAGCAGATCCACCGAAGAATGATGGTACAGACTCTGCAATTGCATTAATTACAGCACCAGAAGAATTACGAGTTGCTGCTTTTGATCCTAATTCATAAGTTGGTAAGTTTTGCTCCCAACCTTCTGGAAGTTGACCGTTCATTGCTGCTTGGAATTCGTTTGCTAATTCTGGGTATGCTTGCGCATATTCACCTAGCATAGTGTTCCACTCTGCTTGCGTAGTTTCACCAACATCTTGTACTGTTTTACGGAAGTTGTCGTATACCTCTTCTGCTACGTGGAAGTCTTGTTCAGCAGTCCAAGCATATGCTTCTTTCGTTAATTTTGTTTCTTCTACACCAAGTGGAGAACCATGTGAAGCTGATTTTCCTGATTTGTTTGGAGAACCGAAACCAATTGTCGTTCTTACTTCAATTAGCGTTGGGCGTTTTTCGTCAGCTTTCGCTTCTTCAATTGCTTTCGCGATTGCTTCAATATCGTTTCCATCCTCAACACGGATCACTTGCCATCCGTATGCTTTGTAACGATCTTCTACACTTTCAGAGAATGAACGATTTAAATCGCCATCTAATGAAATATCGTTTGAATCATAAAGCACAACAAGACGACCTAATTGTAAATGAGCAGCTAATGAAGATGCTTCAGCAGAAACGCCCTCCATTAAATCTCCATCACCACAAATAGCGTATGTATAATGATCTACTACATTATACGCATCACGGTTATATTTAGCAGCTAAATGTCTTTCAGCCATTGCCATACCTACAGCAGTTGCAATACCTTGTCCAAGTGGACCAGTCGTTGCATCTACACCAGCTGTATGACCGTACTCAGGATGTCCTGGAGTTTTGCTTCCCCATTGACGGAAGTTCTTTAAGTCATCCATTGTTACATCATAACCAGATAGATGAAGTAGGCTGTATAATAACATTGAACCATGACCTGCAGATAATACGAAACGATCACGGTTAAACCACGTTGGGTTATTTGGATTGTGTTTCATAAATTGAGTCCATAATGTATAAGCCATTGGTGCTGCACCCATTGGCATTCCTGGGTGACCAGAGTTTGCTTTTTCAATCGCATCGATGGATAATGTGCGAATCGTGTTGATAGAAAGTTGTTCGATTGAATGTGACATGCTATTCTTCCCTTCGCTTATATTAGTAAACGTTTTATACATTTATATGATAGCTTCCCACGCAAGATTATACAACATGTATCGACAAATATGTTGATATTTTTTTGATTTTTTATAAAAAAATCAATGTTTCCGGGAATGTATGGGCATTCAATATGACATACTTTTTCATTATTTTTATTTTAAAAAGAAAGAGAATTATCTGTATATTTATACAAATTTCTTCTATACTTACGTTTTTAAATACGTTTTTAAAAATATAAAAAGCATCTAACTTCGATGCTTTTCAAATAAGTTAAACAATCCGTTTGCGAATCGAACTTGAAATCAAATCAATTATAATTACCATTAAAATAATACCTAATAAAATAATCCCAACACGAGACCAATTCCGTGAACTCAGCGCAAAAATTAAAGGTGTACCAATCCCTCCTGCTCCGATAACCCCTAAAATCGCAGCGGATCGTACATTAATTTCAAATCTGTATAACGTATACGATAGAAAGTCTGGTAACACTTGTGGTAACACTGCATACCAAAGTATTTGAAAACGGTTTGCTCCTGTTGCTAGTAACGCTTCCGTCGGTCCTTTATCTATGTTTTCAATTCCTTCTGAATATAGTTTTCCTAACATTCCAATAGAATGTAATCCTAAGGCTAATACTCCTGCAAAAGAGCCTGGACCAACAGCTTTTATAAATAAAAGAGCCATAACTAATTCAGGAAACGTACGAACAAAACTAAGTACAAATTTTCCAGATCCTGAAGTTAATTTTCCACTACTCATATTCGTTGCCGCCCAAAAGGCAAACGGAACAGATAAAAATGCAGAAATAAATGTACCTAATATCGCAATTGCCAACGTATCAATTAATCCATGCAATAAATCTTCACCATCTGGCAAAGATACATACGACCAGTCTGGATTCAATACCCCTGTCATAATTGCTTTCGTGATTTCACCTGCTGTGTCCTTTATCCCTTCTAATGGTACTCCTGAAAAGGCCCAAACATAAACAAATGTAATTGCTATAAAAATAACCCAGCGATATACACTCAGTTTCTTCGGTTTTGGCACAATCATCGTCGTTCTATTCATTATAGTTTCTCCCGCAACAATGTACTAATGTAGTCAATTAACAAAACAACAATAAGGGTATAAATAATTATAGAAGCAGTTTGTTGATATTGTAAAAATCCAAGTGTACGATCATAATATAGTCCAATACCACCTGCTCCTACTAAACCTAGGACAGCCGCTGCACGTACATTCACCTCAAATGTATATAGTACATAGGAAACAAAGTGTGCTTTTACTTGTGGAATGACTCCATAAACAATCCATTGCACCTTAGTAGCCCCTACAGCTGTCATCGCTTCTAGTGGGCCAGGGTCAATTGATTCAATTGATTCATACAACAATTTCGCTACAAGTCCAATTGAAAAAAAAGTAAGAGCCAAAATACCTGGAAGTGGCCCAATTCCAAAAATCGCTACGAAAATAGCCGCCAATAATAAATCTGGTATCGTTCGTATAAAATTTAAAATCATTCGAGCTGGACTATATAAAAATGTGTTAGTAAACACATTACTTGCTGCAAACAATGCAAGTGGAATAGCTAAAATCGCTCCTAAGGTCGTCCCAATAATCGCCATACGTATTGTATCTAACATCGCTGTTGTAATAACTTGAAAATAACTCCAATCAGGTGGCACCATTTCTTTCAATAGATCTACCATATTTGGAAAACCGTCTACCAGTTTTGAAAATGATGCATCTACTTGTACACTACTACTCCACAGCATTAAAATAACTAAAATAAACGTTAACATATGTTTCAATTTACTCGGCGGCTTCGGTATTTCATTTGAATATATCGTCATGTCATTCATTTTACTGCCACCTCTAATAATTCGCTTTTCTGAGCAACGTCCCCATAAATTTCAGCAAATTTTTCATCCGTTGCTTCTTCTACTAAACCGTCAAAAACAATTTCTCCTGCATGTAATCCGATAATGCGTGTCGCATATTGTCTAGCCAAATCAATAGAATGTAAATTTACAATTGTCGTGATTCCAAAATCTTCATTAATTTTTTTCAAATCATCTAGCACTTGCTTTGTCGTAAGTGGATCTAACGATGCAACAGGCTCATCTGCCAATATGATTTTTGCTTCTTGCGCCAATGCTCTAGCTATCGATACACGTTGCTGTTGTCCTCCTGATAATTCATCAGCACGTGCATATGCTTTTTCTAAAATATTCACTCTTTTTAATGCTTGAAATGCGAGCTCCACATCTTCTTTCGGAAACAAACCTAACGTTGTACGTAGTGTGGAATGATATCCAACACGACCAGCTAATACATTTTTTAATACTGTTGATCGCTTTACAAGGTTAAAACTTTGGAAGATCATACCGATATCCCGGCGCATACGCCTTAATCCTTTTCCTTTCGCAGAAGTAATAGACTCACCTTCAATAATGATTTCTCCTTCGGTAATCTCATGAAGACGATTTACGGATCTGAGAAGTGTAGATTTTCCGGCTCCGGATAATCCGACCATTACAATAAACTCACCTTTTTGAATCTTTAAATTTATATTATTCAATCCCTTTGTGCCATTCGGATACATTTTGGAAACATTTCGAAACTCTATCACACATCTTACCTACTTTCAATGTATTATCAATAACTAAAAAACGGCAAACTAACTGAAATCTCACACCTTCCAGCTAGCCGCCATTTCACTATGTATTATTGCGTCTTCACTGTCTTTCCATATTCACGAACAATATCAAATTTACTATCATCAGATTTAATATATCCTTCATGGGAATATACTTCTTTAATGATTTTACGGCCTTCCTCATTTTTTCCAATTTCAATGAAAGCATCTTGTAATTTCTTACTCCACTCTGCATCTAAATCCGAGCGTACAGAAATTGTATCGTTCGGAATTTTCTCAGTAAATTTCACTATTTTCGTTTGATCAAATATATTCGGATAATCTTTTTTTACAATATTACGAGCATCTTGGAATACAACAGCTGCATCTACATCACCATTTAAAAGTGCAATAAGTGACTGATCATGGCCTTTTAATGTAACAGGTTTCACATCCTTTAGCGGATCAATTCCCTCTTTTAATAGAACAGCTGCAGGCCATACATATCCTGCTGATGATGTTACATCTTGATAACCAATTTTTTTACCTTTTAAATCTTTTACACTATTTATATTAGAGTCTTTTTTAACAACAAACTCAGATTTATAATAGTCTACTAAATCTTTTGTAGGAGCTCCTGTTTCATCCTCTACTCCAAAACGTTGTGCTTGCAAAATTACATTAGCAGCCTTCTTTTCATGTGCTAACACGTACGCTGTTGGCGGTAAAAACCCTACATCTACTTGTTTAGATGCCATCGCTTCTACAATTGTATTGTAGTTAGTTGAAATACTAACTTTTACCGGAATATTTAATTTATCGCTTAATAGCTTTTCCAATGGTTTTGCCTTCGCCTCTAGCGTATCCGCATTTTGAGAAGGAACAAATTGAACATTTAAGGTCTTTGGTACATAACCTTTTTTCGTATCTTCATTTTTACTTGCACTTGATTCTTTCGCTCCGCAGCCACTTAATAATCCCGCCGCTAGTACAACTGTTGTACTCATTGCAAAAACTTTTTTCAACATATTAATGCCTCCATTTTTCTTGTTATGAAATAAGCTTCCGTAAACATGAAGAAATATATCACATATTTTGATGCACAATTTGTTATTTACAGAATCTTTACACATTCTATACATTCACATCAAAATTCACTTCACATATTTGATATGATGAATTGGAAGATAACAATAGAAAAGGTGAGTCATATTGGAACAAAATCAAACTGTAACTTTAAACATCTTATTAACAAGCGATATACATGGCACTGTTTATCCCATTTACTACCAAGATAACTCCCCGGCAGAACTTGGTTTAGCTAAAATTTCTACTCTTATAAAAAAAGAACGTTCCCAAAATACAAACGTTCTTTTAATTGATAATGGTGACTTCATTCAAGGAACACCATTTACTTATCATTATGTTACATACGAAAAAAACAAAAAAAACCCAATGTCCTTATTAGCGAATTACCTACAGTATGATGCTGCAGTTATCGGCAATCATGAATTTAATTACGGGATGGACATATTAAATAATGCTGTGACTACTGCGAACTTCCCGTACCTATCAGCAAACATTTTAGATAAAAACATAAAGAAACCCTATTTCGGAAAACCTTATATAATCAAACAGATTGAATCAAATATAAAAATTGCTATTTTAGGGGTAACAACACATTACATCCCAAATTGGGAACAGGCCCATCATATTAAAGATTTACTATTTGAAGATGCATTAGAGACTACAAAAAAATGGGTTTCTTATATTCACGAACACGAGAAACCAGATTTATTAGTCGTAGCCTATCACGGTGGATTTGAAAGTGATTTACAAACCGGGGAACCGACTGAAGTGTTAACAGGTGAAAACCAAGGATATGCAATGTGCCAGGAAATTGAAGGCATAGATCTTTTACTAACAGGTCATCAACACCGAGACATTTCTCACACAATGGCTAACGGTGTAACAATTTTACAGACCGGATGCAATGGACACTCAGTTGGAAAAGTAAAAGTAACATTCGAAAAAATGAAACATAAATGGGTGAAAAAAGAGAGTTCTTCTGAATTATTATCTGTACAAGGGGTTGCAGCGGACCAAGATGTACTTTCATTGGTAGCCGATTACGAAGAGAAAACACAAAAGTGGCTTGATCAACCTATTGGAATTATTGAGGGGGACATGCAAATTTCAGATGCTATGCAAACTCGTTTGCATGATCATCCTTTTATCGAGTTCATAAATAAAATACAGATGGATATAGCTAATGTATCAATTTCTTGTACAAGTTTGTTCCATAATACATCTCCAGGCTTCCCAGAACATGTAACAATGCGTGACATCGTTTCTAATTATATTTATCCAAACACATTAAAAGTAATTAGAATAACTGGAGCAGATATAAAAGATGCTCTTGAACTCTCTGCTTCTTATTTCACATTAAAAACAGATGGATCCATCATCGTAAGCCCTACCTACATAGAACCAAAGCCACAACATTATAATTATGATATGTGGGAAGGGATTTCATATGTATTAAACATTTCAAAACCAATTGGTGAAAGAGTAGAATCTTTACAGCATAAAAGTGCTCCTCTTAATATGAATGACGAATATGACGTTGTAATGAATAATTATCGTGCAAGTGGCGGGGGAAATTTCTTTATGTTTCAAAACAAACCGATAGTAAAAGATATACCCACTGATATGTCTGAACTTATCGCTAATTATATATTGGAACATAGAACGATAGAAGCAACCGTTAATAACAACTGGAAAGTTATTAAATAAGGATTTTTACAAATAAAAAAGATGGGCTTCGCCCATCTTTTAATTTAATTTTGCATTATCTTGCTTTTTTAAAGCTTTTAATTTCGTCGGTGTAACATCTGTACCTTCTTCGTTAACAACTTTAATACCTTTAAGTTCGTTTAACATATTTTGACGAAATCCTTTTAAATATTGTTCACGTAGCGATTGACGCTCACGTTGCTCTTCTTCAGTTAAACCTTCAGCTTTTGCTTTTTTCGCTAAGAAGTTAATGCGTTCAACGAGTTCGTGATTAATCATCTCGAATCCCCCTTCTAATCAAAACTGATTATTATCATACAATAGTTACTCTTCTTTATCAAGCAATTGCTTCGTATACTCTACATATCTACGATGTACAGTCGCCTTTGAAACATTATGACCAAATCCACGTAGTGTTGCTGCAATTTCTTCAAACGTGAGTTCACTTTTTCGCAAACGTACAATTTCCTCAATTGGCACTTCTTTTTTCTCTCTTCCTACACTTAAATGACGATTTTTTAAATTATTTTCTGGACGATAACCTTTTTCTACTGCACGTTGCATACCTCGTTTAATTTTCAAGTTATGAATCTTCCTTTGATATTCTTCAACAATACCAATAATATCTAATACCATCGAATCAGAATCCGACAATTGTAATTCACCATTATGTGTATGTGTATATACTTTTATGCCTTCTTTATGTAAACAATGCATTAATGCAATCTTCGCATTCCCTCTACCAAGGCGCGTTTCATCTTGTATAAGTAACACATCAATTTGTTCGTCCCGAATTGTATCTAACACCTCTAATATACCGTCACGTTCAATTGTATACCCACTAGCCTGCTCTTCAATCACCTTAGTAACATTCATTTGATAGCGCTCAGCTAAATGCAATAATTCATCTTTTTGACGTAATAATGATGTTTCTTGCGCTTCTTTCGTTGTACTCACACGTGCATAAATAATTGCATTCATTTTGAACCCCTCTTTCTCCCTATCATTTCCCTATAGTGTAACATAAATCTGCCATTTGTTCGAACTTATGTTTGTAGAATGTTTTTTCACATGTTATACTTATTAATAAGAAAAATGAAAGAAAACGAGGTGTTAGAAAACATGGAAAAGTTAACGAAACGCCAGCAAGACATTCTCGACTTTATTAAGCTAAAAGTACAAGAAAAAGGATATCCACCTTCCGTACGTGAAATTGGTCAAGCAGTCGGCCTCGCTTCTAGTTCTACAGTGCACGGACATTTATCACGATTAGAAGAAAAAGGATACATTCGACGCGATCCAACAAAACCACGTGCCATTGAAATTTTAGGCGAAGACCGAATGGATACGGAAACACAATCTGTTATTCAAGTTCCAATTGTCGGAAAAGTTACTGCTGGTTTACCAATTACAGCGGTCGAAAGCGTAGAGGAACATTTCCCACTTCCAGCTAGCATTGTTTCCGGAGCAGACCAAGTGTTCATGTTACGTATTTCTGGAGATAGTATGATTGAAGCTGGTATTTTCGATGGAGATTTAGTTGTTGTTCGCCAACAACAGTCTGCATATAATGGTGAAATTGTAGTCGCTTTAACAGAAGATAACGAAGCAACTGTTAAACGTTTCTATAAAGAAAAAGACCATTTCCGTCTACAACCAGAAAACTCTTCATTAGAACCTATCATTTTAAAACAAGTGTCAGTTATCGGGAAAGTAATTGGCGTATATCGTGATTTACATTAAAAATAACAAAAAGAAGATAATTACCTTATTTATATACGGTAATTATCTTCTTTTTGTATTTTGATAGATTTCCATGCACTCTATTTCTTATTAACGAGTTTCAATCGTGACATCTCCAGCAGCCGTTTTACCGCTAATCTTTTTACTACCATTTCCAATTGTTACGTTATTATTTTCTTCATTAAAAATTGTTACATCTCCGGCAGCACTTTGCCCAGTAATTACCGCATCTTGTGGTTTTTCCGATAAAGTAATATCTATATCTCCCGCAGTTGAACTTGCTTCTAGATTATACTTAGAATCATGATCTTGAATATTTATTTCCCCACTTGTTGTTTTTGCGGTCACTTTCCCTATTACTTTTTTAAAGTTCACCTCACCAGCTTTTGTAGATCCCTCCACATTCTTAGACGTTACTTGTTTCAGCTCTACTTCTCCAGCAAGTGTTCTAACACTTACACTATCACTTTTCACATCACTCATTTCGATTTGTCCAGCAGATGAATTTACTTTTACATCTTGATAAGAGCGTTCGGGCACAAGGAGAGTCAATTTAGACGTTTGGAACCTAAAATCGTAAAAAGAAAAATCAAATGAAGCACCTTTTTCTCTTTCCCCAATAATTTTTAATGTGTCACCATCTTCTGCAATACGAATCACTTGTTTACGTACATCTCCTGATTGCTTTACATAAAAAGAAGAGTCAGGAGATTTTTGGATAACAATATCTCCGGCATCTAACTTAACTTCTATATTTTTTAATGTTTCGTTTTTAATTACATCTTCTTTATCGCCTTTTTCAGCAGTTTGTACTGCTTTTTCATATGTTTGGGAAATTCCTATTACTCCAATAATGATACAAGCGATAGCGATTAAAAATAGTTTTTTCATCATTTACTCTCCTTTTATCATTTTGAAGTTCCATATTACGTATCGTACACACAATCTCTTAAACCACTTTGTACTATAAAAAGCGATAATACATAACAACAAACCTACTCCAACAAACGTTATACTAACGAAAAGATCCAACCATATAAAAGTACCCATAAATACTTTTCCAATAACGAAAAATGGTGTTACTACACTAGCAATACCACCAATCCAAAAAGAAAATATAAAAGCAATAATTGCGACTAACGGGCCTAACACAATAATAAAATTAAACAAACTAAGTCCAATCGCTGCCATAACAGCTCTTGTCACATTTGAAGTCGATGGATTTTTTTTCATTTCATCGAAGCGATACATCGCAAGTAATTCTTTTGCGATTACTTTCGGAGAACCAAGGCCCTGTATTATTTCTGATTCAGTTTTCCCCTCTTCTAGTCCAAACTGAAAGTGCTCTTCATAATCCAATAAAATATCTTGCCTCTCTTCCTCTGGTAACTTTCTAAGATAACTTGATAATTCTTTAAGAAACCCTTCTTTACTCATCCCATTCCACCCCTTCAATAATTTCTTGTACCCCTTTCGCAAAATCACGCCATTCTGTTACTAACAAATGAAATTGCGTCTCCCCTTGTTCTGTTAATTGATAATATTTACGAGGTGGCCCTTCCGTAGATTCCTTTAAATACGTTTGAAAATACCCTTCTTTCGTCAAACGACGTAACAAAGGGTATACTGACCCTTCCGATATTAAAAATTTATTAGAGATTTGCTGAACAAGTTCATAACCGTAACTATCTTTACGTTTTACAAGTGCTAATACACAAAGTTCAAGCACACCTTTTTTAAACTGAACGTTCAAGTGCCATCCTCCTTCCCTATCTCAGTACTGTTCAATACACGGTACCTGATTTATCCATAATATACCACTTAGTATTATTTATTGCAAGGTACTAAGCTATATTTATTCCCTAAATTTAGAAAGCGAACTAACGAATCCCTGAATAAGACTGTGTTATAACTAAGCATCCTTCAAGGTTTCATTTCATTTACATTAAATATTAGACTTCATTCACTCTTTCCTCTTGAAGAATCCACCACAACCTTATTCACTATAGCTAATGAGAAAAAGCCCCAATACTTATCGGTATTAGGGCTTTTTCTCATTATTATATATTAATTGAATTTCTATTTGAGAACCTACATACGCGACAAATAATTTAATATCATATTTTATTTCTCATCCCCGTTTCCCAATATTTTTTGCTTAACATCTGATAAATCCTTTGACAACGAACTAAATGCTTTTGCTTGTTCTTCAATGACCTGTTGATTTTTTTCAATAACTTTTTGATATTGTTCTTCGCGCTGTTCATTCTTTTTTTGCATAGTAAACAGCATCCACACAAATAAAGCTGCGAATGCTCCTTGTTGAATCATTGAATTGAAGATTTGTTCTTCCATCGTTCTCATCTCCTTTTCAAAAATTAAAAAGAATCACACGAGTGACCCTACTCTAATATCCTTATCTCACATTAAAATGTTCTTCTTTTACCCATGTATTTTGTCCAATATCGATATAACCATCTTTTCTTGCAAAAATCCCATATGGATAAGATCCATCTACATTTCCTTTATAATTTCCATTTGGACCATCATATGTGTTAATACCATAACCTGCTGGATATTTTGAATAAGCATGGAACCACTCTACTTCAAAGTGTTCTTCTTTTGCCCATGCTTCCCAACCTAGGCACAACATATTTTCATTCCCACCATACCAAGCAGCATCTATAATTAAATATGGCATTTTTGTATTAATGACATGACCTGTGAACCAGGCATCTTTTCCAGGGCCACTATATAAATTGATACCCGATCCTTCTGGGTATTTAGACGTTGCGATACCTAGCCCTTTTGGTTGTAGTGGTTTATTAGAAGGATCTGTTGTACCACCACCGTCTCCTTTTCCTAAGTAATCTAATGGATTCACAGCATTACTCTTATTAACGTTCCAAGACCCTTTATGCAATTCAAAATGTAGATGTTGACCAGTAACTTCTCCCGTGCTACCCATAACTCCAATAGTTTGTCCTTGCGTAACATAATCACCTTCTTTCACCGTTCGAGAACCGCTACGCATATGAGCATATACTGTTTCCCATGTAACCCCATCAATAGTGTGCACAATCATAATACATTCACCATAACTAGATGAAACATAAGAACGACTAACTCGTCCGCTAGCCGCTGCATAAATCGGATGATAACCCGATTCAGCCAGATCTATCCCATGATGATCTGGTCTACTCCCCCTAAAACCACTTGTTACTCTCGTTGTATCGGTTGGATAAATAAATTTCGCCATAATAATCTTCCTTCCTATTTATAAGTGATATAAAAAGGCACTTAAAAAAGCACCCTTTCATAACATTTTTTCTTTATATTTAAATTTAATATTTATAATCGCAGAATAAGAAACCCTTTGTTATTACCTTACATTAAAATGTTCTTCTTTTACCCATGTATTTTGTCCAATATCGATATAGCCATCTTTTCTCGCAAAAACGCCATATGGATAAGATCCATCTACATTTCCTTTATAATTTCCATTTGGACCATCATATGTGTTAATACCATAACCTGCTGGATATTTTGAATAAGCATGGAACCACTCTACTTCAAAGTGTTCTTCTTTCGCCCATGCTTCCCAACCTAGGCACAACATATTTTCATTCCCACCATACCAAGCAGCATCTATAATTAAATATGGCATTTTTGTATTAATGACATGACCTGTGAACCAAGCATCTTTTCCAGGGCCACTATATAAATTGATACCCGATCCTTCTGGGTATTTAGACGTTGCGATTCCTAGTCCTTTTGGTTGTAACGGTTTATTGTCACCACCATCAGTTCCTCCGTTAAAATCAACATATTGCTTAACAATTTCAGAGTAGAAGAAATTCCCCCCATTTTTATATCGATAACCACCATTGTAGGCAACAGCGATAGGGTGACTATATTTCACCATAGCACCAGTTGTATTTCCGAGTGATGGAGCAACAACTGTTTTAGAATACAAATCTGCTACCGGTAATGAATGCTGTTTATTGTTAGAAGCTAACCAGCGAAGGTAAGCTCGTCCAAAATTATACGATTGAACAATGGCACTTAAATCTGTAATACCATTTTTCTTTGCATCATCAAAAGCTCCCTTTAAATGCTTTACTCCGTAATAAATTGAATCCTTAGGATTTTTAATTGTATTCATTGGCCAACCTTGTGATTCACTGGACTGCATAATATCGGGGGTTGTTTCAGAGTTCCCTCCACTTTCCACCATAATAATTCCAAGTACGTAAGGAACTAACTCAGGTACTCCTTGTGCGGAACATTCACTTTCTACCATTGATTGCCAACGTAACACTTGTTGTGGCAAATTCTTTGTTTTGACTGAAGCAGCTAATAAATTCATCATTAAACATCTCCTTATTTGCTATTATTTTCGCCTGTAAACCTACTACTTTACTAAATATAACCGGAAGCCAAATGCCCATTTATCTATAAAATCACTTCATGTTACTCACCTTCTTTCACAATAAAAAGAGCAACCATAAAAATAGTTGCCCTTTCGTCGAAATCTTATATTACTACTATAAATCACTTTTTCAATACTTTCTGTACACTGCATGTATCCTACAAAAAGGTAACATTAAAACCCATCTAAAAACTTGACAATCTTTCTTATTTCAGCATGTTTTCGGCGGATATAGCCTGTACTATAATGTAATTCAAACGCTATTTGTTCTAAAGTCATTCCATCAACATATTTCATTTTAAGTATTTGATGATCCAGTCCTGTAAACTTATTAATTAAAAGCTTTAAATCATACTCTTCATTCATCTTATAAGCTAATTCATATTCAATTACTTCAATTCGTCCTTCTACCTTAGCCCCTTCCGATTCAGCGTTTAATCGTACATTTTGCAAATCACCACTAATCCAACGCTTCAATTCGGCTTTTGATTTATCTAAGTTGTATTCTAAATAAGTAATTTCTTCTTCTAACTTCTTATAATCTTTGAGCCATTCGAACACTTACCGATTCACCCACTTCCGTTCTTTTTACAAAGTCTCTTAATACTAATTTAATAGAATGAATATGCTTATTAACTTTTTCAATCTTTATTACTTGTAAATTATCTTTCATTTTATAAACACAACCCTTTCCTAACATTTTTTTACCCTCTATTGATAAGTTCCTTACATCTTTAGAATTCAGATATTGTAATTAATTCCTGAATCCTTTTGAAAAAACTTCTAACAGTTCCCATAGAACTTTAAGAAATAAACTGAAATTACAAATGGTTCATACTTGATCCAAACATTCACTAATATCTTTATAATACTGTTCACTATGCATCGGGAATCTTTAAAGAATATAAATGTATTATTTTTTATTAAGGTAATATATTTCAAAATAACAAAATCATCTAACGTTTTTTCTTATGACTTATATTTATTTAACACTTCTTGTAATCTCTCACGCTCTTCATCAGTAGATTGCACGATTTTTCTTTCCTCTTCTTGATTTGTTGATTCATCATCTTTGTATAACCAATCAGGTACAATCTCTTTTCTATTTGAATACTTCCTACCTATCCCATTATATTTCTTTTTCTTGCTCATTTCGAAACGTCTATCTAGTATGGCCACATCAACTAATGTTTTAACTTCTTGCTCCTTCCAATTCCTCAATATAGCCTTAATGTAGTTCCATCTTGGTGCATTCTCATCAACGGCTTTATTAATTGCATGCTGAATTAATTCATCACTAAACAAATTACAAAAATCCCCCAACTCTGCAATTGCAATTTCACTTAACGGAATGCCCGTCCCCTTAATAAAGTTGCAACTTACTTTAACCTTCTCATTGCTGGATACACAAGAATCTAATTTATCAATATCATCATAATGATTAGTATTTTGTATATTAGTATTTCGTTTATTAGTAGTTATTCTATTAGTATTTAGTAGTGCTTGATTTTCCTCATATGGCTTTACCACATCTTGGTTTTCCACTTGTGGCATGTTCCTTTGTGGCGTTTCGTAAATTTCCGTATCCCACCTTGTAATTTTTTTGGTATTCCCATCACGAACAGGATAACGTTTTACATAACCTAATTCTTTTAATTCCTTAAAACCTGTACGGAGCGAATCTTCTCCATCCTTAGCATGTCGAGCTAATTCGCTAATATGAAAAGTCCAATCGTCTGGTAATGTAAGCGCATAGGCTAAGATTCCTTTCGCTTTCCAAGACAACCTTTCATCTTTTAAACCAGTATTATTTATAACGGAATAATTACTATCTTTTTTCACTCGAATAATTCCCATACTAGCCACCTCATAAATTCTCAAAAACGGTATTCAATGGTATACTTATCTAGAGATATTTTTTCTTATAGAATCCGCTGCAACGGATTCTTTTCTTATACATTCATTCAAAACAATTATGCTATCCATATCAATTTTCTCCTAAACCTCTCTTATTCCTCAAATTCAACATCCACTTGAATTTCGATATTCATAGGAATTTCTTGTGTTATACGAATCACATTTTGACTCACTCCTTTTTGAATAAGCTTTCTAACCTGCTCTTTTGCATCTTCTTTTGTTTTAAATTCACTGACAGTTGGTAGTCCTGCTAAACTGCTAGTAATGACTAAAATCTTTCTTTGCATGTTCTTTCCTCCTACTGAATTTCTGCCATATTTATTTGTGAGTTTTTAACTGTAATTTCTTCATTTAAAACAGTTGGAATTGAATATTCTTCATTAATAATTTGTATCGCTCTATCCAAATGATAACGTTTAATAGCTTTATAACTATTCACACCAAATTCCCGATGTAACTGACTATAAATATCTCTATATCACTTTCTTCTAAGGCCGATATCCTGATAAGAATTTGAATTTTTACCTCCCAATAACATAACACCTAACCTCTTTACAGCCCTTATTATCTCTTCACACTCAATAGCATAAAGCGGCGTATTTTCTCGCAATTCCTTCACCTCAGACTTAATCTCTTGTATCTCCTGAGTATGCCCTTCTAACGCAGCAAATGTTAACTTTAAAACCCCCATTGGATCCTTTGGCACATTTTGTTGATTTTGTATATACTGCTTCATTCGTTTGAACTCTTTCATAAATTTAATTTTCATTCCAACCGCTTCTCTAGTGGTATATCCCATAACAAGTAACGTGAATGCTTCTTCTGTTAAATCATATTTAGGGATCCGCCTGTTCTTTGAATTAACATAAGTGGACTCGTGAAAATTTTCTCCTCCAAACTCTTCATCTACATATACAATTTGTTTTCGAACTTCCTTCAAAACGTCGAAGTGATCTTTTTTGAATATCTTTGCAATTACCAAACTATCCGTTACTACTTTGCCATTAACTTCAAATACTAATGAACTATGTACTGATGAGTCAGTTAATTGCCCCATCCTCACCTCCTCCTCACTACTAATTTTGAACTATCTTTATTGTATTGAGATAATTTCGCACTACGCATAATTCGTTGCTTTCTTTTTACAGATTAACTAATTATCGAAATTTAATATAAATACTATAATATGAACCCTTTTATTAAGTCATTATTCAATAATTCGGTTATCCATTTTAAGCAATTCTCCTCCGATTTCAATTCGCTTCGTTTTCTTCAAATTCAAAAAGATATTCCAAATTATGTTCTGGAAAAAAAGTTTTCTTAATTTCAAAAGCTTCATCATAATAAAAACGAAATTTACCATTTATTTTGTCGCTCACTGTTGCGTGGCGAAGTTTCAGATGCGAAGAAATTTGTGTAATCATAATTCTTTTTCTCGCCATCTCTGCACGCAAATTCGGATACATCGACTCACCACCTATTCTATGTACGATATTGCGTTCATTTCCATTTAAATATAAACTCAATTTCGTATTTAGTCAACAAAAAAAACGTATTTAAATACTCAATTTCGTATACATTTCTATTTACTAACAAATTCAGTTAGGTTATGATATATACAGAAATACGCAATATCGTATACATTTTAATACGAAAGATGGTGAAAGTAATGAAAAAAGCAGAGGTTGTAACACGCTTAATAAAAGAAGCTGGCTATAGCAAAAGAGCCTTCGCCGAAAAAATAGGTCTCCCCCCCACAACACTGCAATCCATGTTATCAAGAGGGATTGGTAAAGCATCTGTTGATAATGTAATAAAAGTTTGTAAGGGATTAGGAATCACTACTGATGATTTAGAAAAACTCGCAACCCAAGAGGACAATACTGTTAAAGAAGAAGTTTCTATTTATGAAACCATCCAAAACGATCAATCAAATATTATTCATATTCCTATCATTGGTTCTGTAGCAGCTGGTACACCTATATTCGCTGAAGAAAATATCGAAGGCTATTTACCAATGCTAAGTACATTTTTAAACAAGCGTAAAAAGTATTTTTACCTTACTGTAAAAGGCACTAGCATGAATCTCGAATTCCCTGATGGTTCTTATGTTTTAGTAGAGGAAACTCCTTATGTTGAAAACGGACAAATTGCTGTTGTAAAAGTCAATGGTTATGATGCTACCGTGAAAAAGATTTCAAAATCTGGAAGCATCATTACTTTAATACCATTGAGTAATGACCCTATCCACGAACCAAAAACTTACGATCTTTCAGCTGAAGATGTAAAAATCATTGGTCGCGTTGTACAGGCAGTAAAGAATTATTAAGTCATAGCACAAGTGATTTTTAAAAAAGATAAGATCGATTCTTTTGAAAAGATTTTCTTAGTAACATGATTCAAAATAACCAAAAACAATCCATTATCTAGTAGTTAACATATCCAATAACTTCACTAAAAAAGCCCTGATACCGTAGTATCAAGGCTTTTTCATTTCACAAATTATATAAAACTTACATTTATCTGATAATGTTTTTCTATGATATCACTACTTGTTATTAATTGTTGGCTTTTATGTGGCTGTTTTTCATTTTGCAACCATATAAAATTGTAATAATAGGGAATTAAAAAACCCTTGATACGAGTTGTATCAAGGGTTCAAGCCTCTTAGTATAGAGACATATATTGATCGCGTTCCCATTGGTGAACTTGTGTTCTAAAGATATCCCACTCAATCTCTTTCGCTTCGATGAAGTGCTCAAGTAAGTGTTCTCCTAGTGCACCGCATACTACTTCATTAGATTGTAATGTAACTAACGCTTGCGCTAATGTTGCTGGTAAGTCAACGATACCTGCTTCTTCGCGCTCTTCTTTTGTCATTACATAGATGTTACGGTCTACTGCAGCTGGTGGAGTTAATTTGTTTTTAATTCCATCAAGACCTGCAGCTAATAATGTAGCCATTACTAAATATGGGTTTGCAGCTGGGTCAACACTACGTACTTCTACGCGTGTACTAATACCACGAGATGCAGGGATACGTACTAACGGGCTACGGTTTTGTGCAGACCACGCTACGTAACAAGGCGCTTCATATCCAGGTACTAGACGTTTGTATGAGTTTACAGTTGGGTTTGCTATCGCTGTAAATGCTGGTGCATGTTTTAAAATACCTGCGATGAAGTGACGAGCATCATCACTTAATTGTAAGTCACCGTTTGCATTAAAGAATACGTTCTCACCATTTTTAAATAATGATAAGTTACAGTGCATACCTGAACCGTTCACACCGTATAGTGGTTTTGGCATAAACGTTGCGTGTAAACCATGTTTACGAGCAATTGTTTTTACAACAAGTTTGAATGTTTGAATGTCATCACATGAGCGAATTGCATTTGCATATTTAAAGTCAATTTCGTGCTGTCCTGGAGCAACCTCATGGTGAGATGCTTCAATTTCAAATCCCATTTCTTCAAGTTCAAGAACGATATCACGACGACAGTTTTCCCCTAGATCCATCGGCGCAAGGTCGAAGTATCCACCGTTATCGTTTAATTCTAATGTTGGATTTCCTTTTTCATCAACCTTAAATAGGAAGAATTCTGGCTCTGGTCCAAGATTGAAGTCTGAAAATCCTAAAGCTTCCATTTCTTTTAACACACGTTTTAAGTTGTTACGTGGGTCTCCATCAAATGGAGTGCCATCTGCATTGTAAATATCACAGATTAGTCGAGCTACTTTACCTTTTTCAGCTGTCCAAGGGAAAATTACCCAAGTGTCTAAATCAGGATATAAATACATATCAGATTCTTCAATACGTACGAAACCTTCAATCGAAGATCCATCAAACATCATTTTGTTATCAAGAGCTTTCGTTAATTGTCTCACTGGAATCTCTACGTTTTTAATTACCCCTAAAAGGTCCGTAAATTGTAAACGGATATACTTTACATTCTCTTCTTTCGCCAAACGGAAAATATCTTCTTTTGTGTATCTAGACATTATAAATTCCTCCTTAGTCCCTCTAATCGCCTTCAGAATCAGTTATCTTTAGTGAAAAAATCTTGAAATGTCACCTTGTCGCAATGAAGTTCGATTGAATCTACCTGTATGTTGTAGTTCATCTCGAAGTATTTTGCGAAGCTCAGTTTTTGAAATTTCTTTTGTTTCTTCTTTTACTTTCACTGCTTCTGTTTGATTTTCTTTCATTAGTAACACTTGCTTAATACCAGCCATATTCAAGCCTTGATCTAACAAATCTTTAATCTCTAACAACTTATCTACATCGTTAAATGAAAATAATCTACGATTCCCCTTTGTACGGGTTGGAGAAACAAGATTATGCTCTTCATAGTAGCGAATTTGACGTGCAGACAATTGTGTTAAATCCATAACAATACCAATTGGAAACAGCGGGGCAGAACGTCTATCTTCTTTCATTTTTCAGTTCCTCCTTCGCCTTAACTGCTTCTCATTTTATAACATGTTATGTTTAGTGTCAATAGATGTTAGCTTTTCTTACATGATTTTTTTATAAATTTTTTCATTCTTTTTTCTAATCGCATAAATCGTTACTTTTATACGAAAAAAGCTGCCGATATCGACAGCTCCCCTTTAAGAAATTGTTAATAAATTCTTTTCAATCAATTCATCAATCGCAGAACAAATCGCAATTTTAACATGCGAATACGTTAATCCACCTTGCACATATGCAACATACGGTGGTCTAATCGGACCATCAGCAGACAATTCAATACTTGCACCTTGAATAAACGTTCCCGCCGCCATAATTACATCATCTTCATAACCTGGCATATAGTTTGCATACGGAGTAAAATGCGAATTAATTGGAGATGCATATTGAATCGCTTGGCAGAAGGCAATCATACGGTCTTTATCATCAAATTGAACAGATTGAATTAAGTCTGTTCTTGGTGCATTCCACGCTGGTGACGTGTTCATTCCTAACTTTTCTAAAAACGCAGCTGTAAAAATTGCACCTTTCAGCGCTTGCCCTGCAACATGTGGCGCTAAGAAGAACCCTTGATACATTTCTTGCAGACTGTATAAAGACGCTCCAGCTTCCGCACCAATTCCCGGAGATGTTAAACGATATGCACACGCTTCAACATACTGTTCTTTACCGACAATGTAACCACCAGTTTTTACAATTCCCCCGCCTGGGTTTTTAATAAGCGAACCCGCCATTAAATCTGCACCAACATGACACGGCTCTTGCTCTTCAATAAACTCACCATAACAGTTATCTACAAACACAACAACATCAGGTTTAATTTCTTTAACAAACGCGATCATCTCTTTAATTTGAGAAATAGTAAACGATGGACGAGTAGCATAACCTTTCGAACGCTGAATACCGATCATTTTCGTATTACTATGAATAGCTGCTGCAACAGCTTCAAAATCAACAAGCCCACCTTCAGTTAGCGGAACTGCATTGTAACCAATATTATATTCTTTAAATGAACCTACACCTTTCCCACGCACGCCAACGATTTCCTCTAACGTATCATACGGTTTTCCAGTGATGTACAATAACTCATCTCCTGGACGTAAAATACCGAATAACGCTGTAGAAATAGCGTGAGTACCTGAAATAATTTGCGGACGAACAAGTCCAGCTTCCGCTCCAAACACATCAGCATACACTTTTTCTAACGAATCACGGCCAATATCATCATAACCATAACCTGTCGTCGGGATAAAATGCGAGTCACTAATTTTATGTTTACGAAAACTTTCTAATACACGAAACTGATTACTTTCAATTACTTCATCCGCACGTTTATGTACTTCTGTAATCTGACTCTCTACTTCTTTTACGATTGGAGCAATTTTTTCTCCATTTTTCAAACGATCAAACATTTTTATTTTCTCCTTCTTCCACTAAAAATCTCTTTAATTGCACATTAAGCGATGAATGAGTAAAAATATACCCTGCACAATCATATACAAATTTATCTTCCAGAAACTCCATCTTTGCTAATAGCGTTTCCGTCTTTAAAAGCGTTAATAACTTACCTTCACTCGGAGGGATTTCTACTCGATAACGATCCATTTCTTTCTTCATTTTCATTTCTATCGCTTCTTTTATACGCAATAAATCACTTTCTTCAAAAGCACTAGTCATTAAGAAATCACTTTTCGGAAACGGAATAAAGTTTTGATGTAATTCATCTTTTTTATTATATAACGTAATAATAGGAATATGATTAATTTCAAGTTCTGATAATAATCGTTTTACTGTTCTTTCATGCCCTATGTAGTTAGGATCCGCAGAATCAACTACATGTAAAATAACATCTGCTTCCCCCGCTTCTTCCAGTGTTGAACGAAAAGCAGCAATTAATGAAGTGGGTAAATCTTGTATAAAACCAACAGTATCAGTTAGTAATACTGTATAACCAGAAGGTAACGGCATCTTCCTCGTCGTTGGGTCTAGTGTTGCAAACAGAAGGTTTTCTTCAAACGTATTAGCTTCCGTTAATCTATTAAACAGTGTCGATTTCCCTGCATTTGTATAGCCTATTAATGAAACTTGAAATACTTTATTGTCTTTTCTTCTCTCACGATATCTTTTTCGGTGTTCCACAACAACTGCAAGTTGTTTCTTTATTTCATCAATACGCGATCGAATATGACGACGATCCGTCTCAAGTTTCGTCTCACCCGGTCCTCTCGTTCCAATACCACCACCAAGACGTGATAAGGACAACCCTTGACCCATAAGACGTGGCATTGTATATTGCAACTGAGCTAATTCTACTTGAAGCTTACCTTCCCTCGACTTCGCACGTTGCGCAAAAATATCTAGTATTAGTTGCGTTCGATCAATTACTCTCGCATCTAATACTGAGGATAAATTCCGAATTTGACTCGGCGTTAATTCATTATTAAATACAATAACATCCGGCTCTAATTCTTCAGTTAGCATTGTAAGCTCTTCTAATTTCCCTTTACCTATGTAAGTTGCCGGATGAAACTTTGGTCGTTTTTGCGTTGTTGAAACTAACACTTCCGCTCTCGCAGTCTTAGCTAGTGATGCAAGCTCTTTCATGGAATGCATAAATTTTTCATCATCATCTTGCGGCAATTGACAGCCTACTAATATGACTTTTTCTTTTTCTTCCATCAAATATGTTCACTCATCCTTTTCGAAATTTAAACCTTCTAATATAATAGCAGAGGAAGCACATTTCATCTAGTTAGCGGGGGAGAAAATTCATGGCATGGGAGATTTTTAGCATCATAGGCACAATCGCTTTCGCACTAAGCGGAGCCATTGTTGCAATGGAAGAGGATTATGATATTTTCGGGGTGTATATTTTAGGAATGGCAACCGCATTTGGGGGAGGTGCCCTTCGTAATTTATTAATCGGTTATCCGATTGTCGCGTTTTGGCAACAAGACATGTTATTCCAAATCGCACTTTTATCAATGACTATTATTTTTCTTTTTCCAAATAAGTTAATTAGACATTGGAAAAAGTGGGAAAATATCACTGACGCTATCGGCTTATCAGCATTTGCTGTACAAGGAGCATTATATGCTCAAAAATTAAATTTACCAATTAGCGCCACAATCGTGGCAGCTGTTTTAACTGGTATCGGCGGCGGTATCATTCGCGACCTTTTAGCCCGCAGAAAACCTCTCGTTCTTCGAGCTGAAGTATATGCCTTTTGGACAATTTTAGCAGGTTTCTTAATTGGCGCTCAAATTATTGTTAGCGATTGGGCTCTTTACATTTTATTCATTTTAATTGTTTGCTTCCGCATGGTTTCTATTCATTACAAATGGCATTTACCGCACAGACGTATCGAAACGAAAGAACGTTCAATGCATAAATAGCAATCTAACCTCTTTACATATCGTAAAGAGGTTTTTCTTTTCTAACGATTTTTTCTTTATATAATGTTTATACTAATTTTTAAAGTGAGGTGAATACAAATGACAAACCACGTTAATAAAGGAGCTCAAAAAAGTTCAGTAAACCAATTTGGACACGACCCTAATTCAGCACACGAAAAGAGCGCTAAAATGGAACGCTTCCATAAAGCGCACCAAGAAAAAGCAAAAAAAGAGTAAACGAACTTATACACAAAAATAGACGCACAGTTTATGTACTGTGCGTCTCCTCTTCGAGCATCAAATCCATACTCGATATTCCAATTAAATCATTTTTATCATACGTATCTTCTTGCAACAACCGCATCGCCTGTGTACGAATTGATTTTTCAACAATATTCCGTACATACCGCCCATTACTAAACGATGTAATTTGCGACGAATACTTCACCGCATGTAAATGATCCCTAAATTTCCATTCAGCTTCTTTCGATAACTGATATTCACGATCTTCATACATTCTCTTTCCAATTTCCAATAGCTGATTTACCGAGTAATCCGCAAATTCAATAATAAATGGAAAACGAGATTGCAGCCCTGGATTTAATGAAAGAAAGTGATTCATCTCTCTTGAATATCCAGCTAAAATCAATACAAAACCATGTTGTTTATCTTCCATATGTTTTACAAGCGTATCAATTGCTTCTTTTCCAAAGTCCTTCTCTCCTCCTCGAGCTAAAGAATAAGCCTCATCAATAAACAAAATACCTCCCATTGCTTTTTTTATTAAGTCTCTTGTTTTTTGAGCTGTATGGCCGATATACTCTCCTACAAGATCAGCACGTTCAGCTTCAACCAAGTGGCCTTTCGATAGAATATTCATCTCAAACAGCAATTTCCCTATCATTCTAGCAACAGTTGTCTTCCCTGTACCCGGATTCCCTTTAAACAACATATGAAGTACTTGCTTCTCAGACTTCAATCCCTTCTCTTGTCTTTTTTTATTCACATAAATCCAAGCATATATTTCTTTTATTATCTTTTTTATATCATCCATCCCAACAAGCTTCCCCATCTCTTCTTCAATTCTCTGCAGCATTTCATGTTTAATTGTAGTTTCATTTGAAATTACCGTTTTATTTTCTGTGGCTGGCAAAGAAATTTTCTTTCGATGGTTTAACACAATATTAATTTGATTGTTGTTTTTCTTTCGCATCGATTGTTCCATACAATCACCTCATTTTATCCCGCTATTTGCGGGCAGTAAGACTCCCACCTCGACATTCAGCAAACGCTTGGTATTTAAGCGGGAGATAACCGCCCGTAAATGCCCGATTGGTTCAACTAATAATCGCAGAGGATGAACAAAATCCCCACTGATTATAGTTTCACTTTATCCACTCACCAAATATTATTATTCCTGTCCCCCTTGTAAATGCCTATTTTCAGAAAAGTTTGCTATAATATAAGAAATAATTAAGGTGGTGGGACTATGGATACAACGGAATTCCATGATACAATACAAGCCTTTTCTATTTTTTTATTGAATAAAGGCCGAAAACCTTCAACTATTAAACGTTATGTTTATGACGTTGAAGACTTCGGACATTGGTTAGAAAAAAACAAAAAGCTCCCTTCCAGTAATATATGGGCTACACTTTGTACAAAAGACTACGAAGATTACTTTTCCGATTTAAAAACGAATCGACATTACTCAGAAAAAACGATGCATCGTGTATTTACTGTACTAAATAGAATGCATCACTTTCTAAACATTCCCAATCCATTGAAGAATATGGAAATATCTATTCAACCAGACCGTACACTTCGTAACGAAGATTTCATTTCACCTGATGAAGAAAAAAGATTAAAGTATATAGTCACTTCATTAGAAGGACTTTCAGAAAAACAACTTCCTGTGCGCCCTTTATTAATGGATCGCAATATCGCCATTTTAAATTTATTGATCGACTACGGTTTATCCTTACAGGAACTTACAGCATTAACAATGCATCACGTTCACTTTGAAACTAACACATTGTCAATCCCAGCAACCGCAGGTGTAGAAAGAACAATTACATTAGCAAAAGAAGACAAAAAACAACTATATAATTATTACAAAAGTATCCCAGAACCAGTTCGTCCTAAGTATCATAGTGATGATTCATTGTTTGTCGCATTTGATTTTAACCGCGGAACATACAGGTGGGTATATGAAAATGATGCACCAAAGGCATTAACGGAAATTGCTATACAAAAAATGATTCGCCTCGAAGTGGCTAGAGCCAATTTACGTAAAGGAATTTCAGGACAACATTTTCGTAACACCTATATTTTAAACTTAATAAAAAAAGAAACTCCTGAATCAGAAATTATAAAACTCGCTGGATTCAAATCAAAAATTTCATTAAAGCGATATTATCAATACGCAGAAAATAGAAAAAACGCCTTATTGTAAGGCGTTTTTTCTATTTTTTCTTTAAACAAACGATTTTACTATGACCATTTAACTAATTTCTGCATCTACTATGATGAGTTTCGTTCACATTTTCATGAGAAAGGAGAGATTTAATGTCTCGTTATAACGACAGTCAAAACAAATTCTCCAAACCATGCTTTCCAAGTAGCGCCGGACGAATCCCAAATACTCCATCAATCCCAATTACTAAAGCTCAACTTAGAACATTTCGTGCGATTATTATTGATTTAACAAAAATAATCCCAAAACTTTTCGCAAATCCATCTCCCCAAAACATTGAAGATCTAATCGATACATTGAACCTACTAAGTAAATTTATTTGTTCACTAGACGCTACTTCCTCCCTGAAAGCACAAGGGTTAGCTATTATTAAAAACTTAATAACTATATTAAGAAATCCAACCTTTGTAGCAAGCGCTGTATTTATTGAACTTCAAAATCTCATTAACTATTTACTATACATTACAAAATTATTCCGAATTGACCCTTGCACACTTCAAGAGCTTCTTAAATTAATAGCAGCATTACAAACTGCTCTAGTTAATTCTGCTTCGTTCATTCAAGGACCTACCGGACCTACTGGGCCTACTGGACCAGCAGGCGCTACTGGTGCCACTGGACCTCGAGGTAACACGGGCGCTACTGGACCTCAGGGACCTCAAGGTAACACCGGCGCTACTGGACCTCA
>NZ_QPEL01000081.1:0-2748 GCF_008368965.1 Bacillus sp. AY2-1
AACAATTGGGGTGCAGTTCATTGCTTATTAGGCAATTACTCTTTTTATATGTACGTCTTAATATTTTAGTCTCGTTCAAGTAAGGAAAGAAACGACTGTAATACCGGGGAAATCCATCTGGATTTATGATAGATTACATGACTTTGAATAATGGTTGGAGTTTCGATAGGCTGAAAACATAGTTGTTCTTTTTGGCAACTTTCTTGTACAACGATATAAGGAAGAATTGAAATGCCTAATTCACACATAACGGATTGTTTAATGACTTCAACATTGGAAGTTTCAAATGTTTTAGCTGGAATATTTCCACTTTGACGTAAAAAACGATCTACCATTGGCCTATAGCCGCAGCTTTGTTCTGTAAAAATGAACTGGGTGTCCTGTAATAACTGGAATGGATTTGCGTGTGCAGCGGAATAAGCTGGTAAAATCCATCCAAATGTTTCATTACTAAAAGTACGCGTAATAAAATCATTATGTTCTATACTTTCTCCAATTATGAAGACAACGTCTGTTTCTCCTTCACGTAATTTTTGTAATGCTTGTTCATTTGTGTTTGTTTCAAGTACGATATTTACTTTCGGATTTTTCTGTTTGTAAGTACGTAATAATTGTGGTAATCGGTATACCGCTAATGATTCATTAGATGTAATACTTAATGTACCTTCTAAATAATCTGTATTTTGGGGGATTTCTTGCGCTTTTTCATATATTGCAAGTAATTCTAATGCATAAGGATGAAATTGATGACCTGCTTTTGTAAGTAGCACTTTTTTCCCTAACCGATCGAAAAGAGGAATATGTAAATCGTTCTCTAAAGCTTTCATATGTGCTGTAACAGTAGATTGCGCATAACCTAGCGCATGAGCAGCTTTAGAAAAATTACCATACTTCACAATGGCGCAAAATGTTTTAACATGTCTCATTTCCATAAGCGATCCCTCTTTTATTATCATGATTTGTGAATGATTATATCATGTATTTTAATTTTCCAAATGATTAAATTCCGTATAAAATAAAATTGTGGAAATATTCATTCAAGTGATATTGGAGGAGAAAAGATGATCAAAAAGGGCTATCATGTAGCTGTTGTTGGGGCTACAGGTGCGGTAGGGCAAAAAATTATTGAACTGTTAGAGAATGAAATGAAGTTTAATATAGTTGAAGTTACATTGCTTTCATCAAAACGATCCGCCGGTAAGAAAGTAAGATTCAAAGGACGAGAGATAATTATACAAGAGGCAAAAACAACTAGCTTTGAAGGTGTAGATATTGCCTTTTTTAGTGCTGGGGGAGAAGTATCTAGACAATTTGTAACTCATGCAGTTTCTAGTGGTGCGATTGTAATTGATAACACAAGTGAGTACCGAATGGCACAAGGTGTACCGCTCGTTGTTCCGGAAGTGAATGCGCATACTTTAGAGCGGCATAAAGGTATTATTGCAGTTCCAAATTGTTCAGCATTACAGATGGTAACTGCACTTCAGCCGATTCGAAAATCATTCGGTTTAGAAAGAATTATCGTTTCAACATATCAAGCTGTATCGGGTTCTGGCATTCATGCGATTCATGAATTACAAGAGCAGGCTAAGTCTATGCTTGCTGGTAAAGAAGTGAAAAGTGATATATTACCGGCGAAAAAAGATAAAAAACATTATCCAATAGCGTTTAATGTACTGCCTCAAGTAGATATATTTACAGACAATGATTTTACTTTTGAAGAAGTAAAGATGATTCAAGAAACGAAGAAAATATTAGAAGATGAAAACTTGAAAATGGCAGCTACTTGTGTACGTGTTCCAGTCGTATCAGGGCATTCAGAATCGGTTTATATAGAACTGGAAAAAGAAGCAACCGTTGCGGAAATTAAGGAAGTATTAATGGATGCACCAGGTGTTATTTTGCAGGATAACCCTAGTGAACAGCTGTATCCAATGCCATTATATGCAGAAGGGAAAATAGATACATTTGTCGGAAGAATACGTAAAGATCCTGATACGCCAAACGGATTCCACCTCTGGATTGTTTCCGATAATTTATTGAAAGGTGCGGCTTGGAATTCAGTTCAAATCGCAGAGACTTTAGTGGAAAAGGGGATACTTTAATATAGTTTGAAAAATTGGGGAATCGTTAATGATTTCCCGGTTTTTACTCATTGAAAGTTGGAGGAAGTATGCCGTTTTCTGAGGTGAATGTGAACTTTAAAAATAAAACTTATACTGACTTTTGGAGGGAAGATAAGAATAAATTGATGCCTAAAAGATAAATGGGATAAGATGGTAATATAAAGAGTGCATATACACTGGAGGGATTACCAATGCTAAAAGTTATGTTACCATTTGTTCTTATCTTTTTTCTTGTTATTGCGATGTATATTGCTTATCAAAAGAGAAAAAAATCCGAGATAAAAGGATTGAAAAGTGCGCTAACTTCTATTTGTTTCTTTTCACTCGCAATATTAAATATGTTTGCATATTGGTTTCATTTTGGCGGTGTTTTTACTTGGTTATTTTCAATTGTATTATTGCTAGTTGGTGCATATTTTACAAAATATATTCCAATATCTAAAAAGGTACATTAAAATTTATAAGAGTTTACATGCAATGTTTACTTTTTTGAAAAGAGATTATTCTACTAGATCGTTGTGAAACGATTTCATAGGACAATCTCTTTTGTTTAGTTTTGGAAAGAACGTACTGTGATTTGTAGTTGCTCAATAAATTCTCGAGTGGCAGCACACATATATTT
>NZ_QPEL01000082.1:0-72872 GCF_008368965.1 Bacillus sp. AY2-1
CAATATAACGGAATATAGTATAAAAAATAAAAAATTATGAATTTACCATAAACTTTATTTCGATAGTGTTAAATATCGAAAGGAAAATGAAGGATTTCTACAAAAAAAGTGGTTAAACATAAAAAATGCTTTATAACCCGTTAGTTTCTATAAATATGCCAAAAAACACCGTAAAACAAATAACACATTGCATCTAATAAAGCAGAGAATGAAATATTTTAAAAGGATAAAACAAATATGAAGATATTAAATTTTTAAAAAAGTGAGGAGGAAATATAGTAACGATTACATACAGTGTTCCATGTTTTATTACAAAATAGACGTGCTGAAATCGAACAAGTTTCTTCTATATAAATAGAACGAAAACTGATTGAAATAAATGTAAAGGAACCTTGACGTAAAGTTTACTTTACATATATACTCGATATATGGAAGGAGGGAGAAATTTCCTTGGAAAATAAAATGGTCGAATACCGAAAGAAATTTGGACTATCTCAAGAAAAACTGGCCGAGAAACTCGGGGTTTCCAGACAAACCATTATCTCAATTGAAAAAGGGAAATACGATCCATCACTTCCGCTAGCATTTGAAATAGCAAAAACATTTCAGACAACGATAGAACATGTATTTATTTATGAAGGAAAAGAAGGGGAGGAGTAAGAATGAACTATTCACAAAAGTACTTTGTAATCATGGGAATTATCTTTCTATTTATGAGTGGATTTATGATATTAACAGGTATAATGACGCATTCTGCACCGCCGGCTATAACGTATCCATTGCTTGGGATGATGATTATGAGTTTCTGCCTAAGCTACTTACACCCACAATTTAAAGAAAAAGATGAGCGAATGAAACTCATTCGTTATAAAGGAATGTTTGTAACCTTTTTTGCATTAACAGTATATTATCTTCTTTTCTCTATTGGCTTAAACTTAAAAATACTTACACTATCTGCTACTGAATTATTGAATATACTTATGGCACTTACGATGAGTACCGTCTTTATCTCATTTGTTGTTTTGGCAAAAAGATATTAAGATGGAAGAGAGAAAGGAAGATTAACATATGCAAATGATGTATGCTTTTGGCATTGGGCTTGTATTATTTTTAGCCGTATTCTTATTTATTCGTAAAGATGTTCAAGGTGGGACATTAACGAAGCGAGGATTTTATAAATTAATCGGCTGTTTAGTTGTTATGCTTATAGCGATTATTGTAATGATCGTATTAATTAATCAGTCACTATAGAATGTAAAAACGGAACTTTACTTCGGTAAGGTTTTTCTTTATTATTAAACCTAAAAATTACCGCTAAATCCATTTACTGTAAATAAATTGTGTTATATAATCCAATGAACTGATAGATAAGGAGTGTAGTATATGAATAAAAAAACTATCTTCTATTTATTAACTTGTATACTACTTGTAGCTAGTACTACTTATATAATATGTAACAAAAGAGAACAAGTGCCACCTATATTAGTATGGGACGAACAAGAATACTATGTTACGAATGAACCTGCCAAAGTAGAAGAAGTTGGGCAAAAACTTGGCGAAGTAACAAAGAAAATTAAAACAAGTAAAAACCCTACTAAAAATAGAGAATCTAATACATTACAAGAGAAAACAGAAGTGTTTACAATGATTGAGGAAGAAAAAAGTGAATATCCGCCTTTAATCATAAAGGAAGCTTATAGTGATGAATATAGGGTAGTGAGGCCGATGTTGAAGCAAGTATTATGATGAAAAGGGGATTCATATGCAGAAAGAAACTGCGTATCTATGGTTGTTAAGAAAAACTTTTTCCTTTGCTTTATTTTGCCTCCTATCGGTGCATTTTACATTGTAATGAATAGAGGGGCACTACAAAAGAGAGACTTCATTTTATATTTATTATTTGCTGCTATTAATATATCACTTTGGTTATCGCTTATGATCTTTGATCGGACTATATGGATGGTAGTAGGGAACAGAAAATGTGGTTCATTTGTGCTACGGATACAGATTGATAGAAGAGAGGCCTTGTAGGAATGCTGCAAGGCTCTTTATATTTTTGGGAATTAATAGAAAATTAATCATATAAATGCTATACTAAAAAATGTTTGTAATGTCAGTTTCATAATATTGTATGATACTGACTTACTAGAAAAGATAATGAGGAGAATGAGCGTGCAAAAGATAAAGAGATTATTGCTATTAATGATGGTAGTAGGATTAACAGCGGTTGTTTTAGCAGGGTGTGCAAATCCGAAAGATACTACAGAAGAATTTTTAACAGCGATACAAAAAGGTGATGTAGAAAAGGCTCGTACATTTGTTGAGAGTGACAAGGAATTTAATAAACTAAATGAAAAAACAGATGATGCTGAGGCAAAAGCAATGCTAAGTGCAATTACAAAGAACTTTAAATTTGAAAAGCTAGAAGAAGTATCGAAAAAGGATGACAAAGCAGAAGTGAAAGTGAAAATTACATCTGCTGATCTATCCGTTGCTGTAACAAAAGCAGTGGGAGAAGTTATGCCAATGGCCTTCGCTAGCGCATTTAGCGAAGACAAAGAACAATCTGAAAAAGCGATTGAAAAAACAATGACCTCAACTATCATCAAAAACTTAACGGATAAAGATGCAGCAATGGCAACTCGCGAAGTTACATTGAACTTAAAGAAAGACAAAGATGGCGACTATAAAATCGTTGCTGACGATAACTTGAAAGAAGTATTGTTTGCCAATGCAAAGTCTTTGGAGAAGATGTTTGGTGGGAAGTAATTGAATTAGATAAAAAAGAGACACCATATCACGTAGAAGGTTGATATGGTGTCTCTTTTTTTATGACCCCGGAGAGGTTCGAACTCACGACCTCCACCCTGTCAAGGTGGCGCTCTCCCTGCTGAGCTACGGGATCCCAACTATAAATATTACCACCAGCAATGTGTTTTCATTTCATTCGTGTAATCGGAGAATTTATATAATTTGTTGAATATTGTAACATTTAATGTATTCTTATAATAACAACAAATTTCAATAGTGTAAAGATGTAATTTTCTGAATATTATCATTCCAATTTTTATATAAAAAAATAAGCCCCGAAGAGCTTATTTTAATAATAATATCACCGCAATTATCAATGATATTATCAAAAATAAAATCATAAATAATGGAACTCAGTCATGAGCTATCGCCCTGTAACTGTCATTCCTGCTGTGTAAATTGTATCAATAGAACCGTCAGCGTCTTTTATTTCGACTTTATAACGATATGTTCCATCCTCATAAATATCATCGCCATATCCTGTGAAAGTTGCAATTTCATCATTGCTTCCAGCTGGGACCCATTGATTTTGCCAACGGAAGTTGGTTTCAAATTCTCCCCATCTATCGCCATATTTCTTTTCAAGGCTGACATTGTAATGAATTTCTTCCGCTCGGTCATTTGTAATTCTTGCAATTACGCTGTTACCAAAAGTAACTTGTGTAGAGTGTACCTGAACTGTAACACCGTTCACCGTTTCGCTAGGACCACAAATATAACGACAGAACTCGCTTGCTCCGTCAGCATGTGCCTTCGGTGTATCAATGTTCATAGCTGTTAAACCACCTAAAGCTAAAGCTCCTGTTAATAATACTTTACCAAATGTTTTCACTTGAAATTCCCCCTAAGTATATTCTCAATTCGTTCCATAGATACCACATTAAGTAGTTTTATAACATTAATCTAATCGAACGCTTTTTTCCTCGAGTGTATTCGCTATGAATCTTTCATCTTGTAGTAATCTAACCTCTACATATAATTTCATAGTTTTGATTCCATATATGTATCATGATTTACATAGAGCAAATCTGTTAATACGTTTTGGTTATTTACTTATCACACTGCTTTTTTATTACCTTTTATTGGTAAAATGTTGATTTTATTATATACCATTATTATCTATTTACAAGAGAAAATCATACTGTATGCAAAAATGCATAATAAAAAACACTGCTTGTATTCTGAATTACAGAATACAAGCGGTGCTGAGTTTCAATTAATATTTGATTGGAACCTAATGCTAATTTTTTATGTTTAACAGTATACATATATCACTGTTTTTTAGTCATAATTGATAAACCTTGTTCAGAGGACGCTATTCCTACTGGGCTACGGAATCTTCAAAAGGGAAAGTATAAGCGATTATGCTAGTAATGTATGAAGGGATAATGATAAGAAGAAAATTCAGTAAAAAGTAGTTTTTGAATGTAGCCGTTATATTATTTCCGGTATTTATCTAAAGGATTTTCATCGCTTAAATCAACAATTAAAGGGCATAAAAATAACAGTGGTAAAGCAGCGTTAGCTTGATGAAAAGTATCATTAGACATATATTGTCTTCCAAAACAATACGGACAATCTTTTTCAAATGTTATGAGAAGCGACCATACGTCTTTTACTTTCCACTTCGTTTTACAATACGTACAACGCGCCATTGAGTTCCTCCTCATTTTAAGGTGTTTTCTAATATATTCTACTTTATTGTACGAAAGTCATTTGAATTTGATGTGGCAAATTTCTGCGTTCTCTTTAATAAGTGGACTAGTTAAATCTCTACTATTCCAAACAAGAGCAACGTTTGCTTTTTGTTTTAAAATTCGTTGGCATTCAATTTTGAAAGCCTCTTTATCAAACTAATGAAATGCTTGGGCAACAGTTACTAAATCTACACTATTTTCTTTTAAAGTGGTATTTTCAGCAGTTGCTTTTATGGATTGAAAACGAGAATATAGTTTTGACGATTGCTCAGCCATCTTCCTCATATCATTATTTGGCTCAACTCCAATAACATGTAAACCACTTTCAAGCAGCTGGCGGCTAAATATCCCCGTATCCGTACCTGAACCAATATCAGCTACAATCGGATTTCCTTTCAGTTGGTTAGCTGAAAGTAAGTAATCAATATATTCATTAGGATAACTAGGACGATATTGTGCATATATATCGGCCCTGTCAGTAAAATTTTCTGTTGTTTTCACAGTACTACCTTCTTTCTTACAATATTATGTACAGAAATAGAAATTAAATATGAATTTCGGCATCAGTCTCTAAGTCTACCACTTAAGAGTCCAGCTAAATAGAAAGCCTCAGTTTCTGTATTCAAATATCCTTCATCCGTTTAGTATACTATTTTAGATAATATCTTCCAAAAGGCTATAATGGCTTACTTAAATAAATCCACATAACTGTATGTTTTTATGAATTTATTTAATAATTTATGAGCAATTATATGTCGTATTACGTTTACGTAGGTAAGAGATTTTCATTTTTGCTATTTAAATTGGCCAATATATCCTTTTTACAATTTACTGAAAATCATGTATAACAGAGATACAAGATTATTTTATAAATATTCAGGAGTAGAGGGAGAAAAGTTGTAATGGTAAGAAAAACGTTCAAGATGCGCGTGTCTAGAAATAGAACGATTTCGATTAATGGATCGATTCTTGATGTGGATGTTACACATGATGAATTTTTACAAGAGTTTGTTGAGTGGGTTGATTCTAAAGGTTGGTCGTTTATGGGGATAACGGATGAGATTACGCCCGAGGAAGCTAGTCAAAAGTTAATAGATTCGTTGATTGATGAGAAGGATAAGAAAGAGTAATTCCTTCTTATTTTTATTGTATATTTATGTTCTTTATCGTAAAAATATGATATAGTAAAAAATAGTGAAAATTCTTCCAGTTTAATACAAATTACATATGATTGGTAGATATATTATTTTGTTAAGGGATTAAATGGAAAAGGGAGAGTCATATGGTAAATTTTAAGAAAATTTTGGTTTTTATTACAGTTATTTGTTTGTTTTTGTTGACACCTATGACATTGCGTGCTGAGACGAATATTGGAGTAAATCCAGAACAAGTTGCACCACCACCTGCGGAAGGACCAAATGTTTTTAGTCAGTTTGCAACGACAATTGATGCGAAAACAGGAGATGTTTTGTATGACAAAAACGCATATCACCGCGCATATCCTGCTAGTACGACGAAAGTGTTAACAGCGATTCTACTCATGGAGCATACAAAGCCAGAGGATCAATTTACATTTTCACAATTAGCATTAGATCAAGAGAAGAGTAATTATCAAATTGAGTTTCAACCTGGAGAGACAATTAATAGAAATACTGCGCTTATGATTTTAATGGTGCTGAGTGCGAATGATGTGTCGTATGCGATTGCGGAGCGGATTGGCGGGAGTGTTGAAAATTTCGCCAATATGATGAATGAGAAAGCGAAGCAATTAGGAGCGAGAGATAGTCACTTTGTAACACCGAATGGATTGCATAATCCGAATCATTATACGACGCCATATGATATGGCTATGATTACGAAAGGTGTGCAAAATTATCCTGAAATTTTACAAGCGATGAATACGAAAAGAACGACAGTTACGACGTCTAGGCAGACGGTGTCTATTTTTAATAAATCTAATTTTTTTGAAAATCCATATAGCATTGGCGGTAAGACAGGGTTTACGAATGAAGCGCGTAATACACTTGTTTTATTAAATGAGAAAGATGGAAATCGTATTATAAATGTAGTAATGGCTTCTCAAAGACCTGAAATTTATGAAGATTTGAAGCAGATGGCGGACTATTCTTTTGGTCAATTTGTGAAGCAAACTGTACTAGATAAACATAGTTGGCATCAAAAAACAACATATTTAAATAAAGATATTAATAGTGAACTTGAAAAAAGTGCAGAACTTATGCTTAAGAAAGATGAAGGGAAAAATGTGAAAACTATTTTCCGGGCAGCTTCATTAGATAAAGAATCTTTGTATCATAAAGGAATTCATCGTGGTGAGGTAGTTGGTGCAGTTGATATTACGAAAAATAATCAAACAATTGCGACGGTAAATGTTCTTTCAACAGAAGATGTCACTTTTGCGATGCCTAAAAAAGATACAATTGTATCAGAAGAAAAAGAGTCAAATGTGAAAGTAATAAGTGTTGGGGTAGGCGCACTTGTACTATTTGGAGCCATTTTATATGTAGTGCTACGCCGAAATACAAAAGGAATGAAAACAGAAGAAAAATAACGTATTAGTAAAAAGGCTGTGGAGATTTTATCACAGTCTTTTTCTATGCTAAAAATACTTTTAACTAATAATTGTAAATTTTCTTATTGCAATAACCTAAAGTTCGTTATATCATTTACTTGTGTTCTTGTTAAAGAACGCAATGAACATTGCATACTTCAAATAATATAAAACAACGGAGAGGGAGAGAGTCGATGAAATTAATTTGGAAGGTAATTAGCAACGCGATCTCATTTGTTTTATTTGCATTGATGGTGTTTTTAGCTTTTGTAGTTATTTCTTCAAAAGCGAGCGGTGGTGATCCCACAGTGATGGGATATCAATTTAAGAGCGTTCTTTCAGGATCAATGGAGCCAACGTTTTTAACAGGATCAATCATTGCAATAGAACCAAACAAAGATGGTTCTAAATATCAAAAAGGTGATGTTATTACCTTTAAAGAGAAAGATCAAAAAATTATCACTCACCGTATTATCGGTGTAAAAGATACAAATGGAAAAGTAGTGTATGAAACAAAAGGGGATAACAACAACGGACCAGATTTAGAGCCAGTACTTGCAGAAAATGTAGTTGGAAAGTATGCAGATATTACAGTTCCGTATGTTGGGTATTTACTGAATTATGCGAATTCAAAAGCGGGAGCAGCATTACTTCTTATTATTCCAGGAGTCTTTTTACTTGGTTATTCCGCGATTTCTATTTTTGGTGCTATTCGTAGTATTGACGGAGAAAAGAAAGATAAAAAAGTAGAACAATCCGTCTAGTTCGTTTGGTTATACTTTCCGTTTAGGAAGTTAACAAATATATATTAAGGGGATATGGACATGACTTTAAAGAAAAAATTAGGAATGGGTATTACATCAGCAGTACTAGGAGCAGCGTTAGTTGGTGGAGGAACATTTGCGTTTTTCAGTGATAAAGAAGTGTCAAACAATACATTTGCGGCTGGGACACTGGATTTAGCATTAAATCCATCAACAGTTGTTAACGTATCGAATTTAAAACCTGGGGATACAATTGAAAAAGAATTTAAACTAGAAAATAAAGGCTCTTTAGATATTAAAAAGGTTCTACTGAAAACAGATTATAATGTAGAAGATGTAAAGAAAGATAATAAAGATGATTTTGGTAAACATATTAAAGTAACATTCTTAAAAAATGTAGATAAGCATGAGACAATTGTGAAACAAACTACTTTAGATAAATTAAAAGGTGACACACTTACAGCTGTAGATAATGATTTATCGGCTTGGTTCTGGGATGAAAAAGGTATTTCAGCAGGTAAATCTGATAAATTCAAAGTGAAATTTGAGTTCGTTGATAATGGAAAAGATCAAAATCAATTCCAAGGCGATAAGTTACAATTAAATTGGACGTTTGATGCACAACAAACAGCAGGTGAAGAAAGATAATAACAAAAAGGGCTATCACATGGATAGCCCTTTTTCTATTTTTCTAGTATTTGTCTATCAATTTTAATAGTTCTTTACTATAATATAGATAATGTTCTGTATAAAGAACGTAATGTTCGATGGGGGAGATTAAGATGCTGAAAAGACCGCGGAATTTTAAAAAGATGCTTATATTGCCGTGTATGTGTTCTATTACGTTTTATTTAGGATCTCAAATTATGACGTATACAGAAGCGGCGTTCATTCATGAAACGAAAGTGGAAGCGACGCTTTCTACAGCAATTATATTTCCGAAAACAGTTAATACGTTAAAAGAGCAATCTGAGAAACATAAACAGTTTATTGAGCGTGAGTATGGAACGATGAAGGGGAAATCGAAAGCAACTTCTATTGAAGAAATAAAACAGGCGATTTCTGTATGGCAACAAGGGCGTGAGAAAATTGTTGCTGAGAAGGAAGCTCTGCAAAATGTATATACTGAAATAGAGGCTCCTTACAATCAAATACAAGAAGAATTAAAGGTAAATAAAGATGAGTCGATGCAGCAAGTGTCCGTATATGTAAATGAAGGCTTTCGCAGTATTAAAGAGAAACATGACTATATTGAGAAAGAAATTAGCTTGAAAGCTATTGATGAGCAAATTCAGGCTCTTCAGCAACAATTAAACGTTGCAATTGAAGCGGAAGGACAAAAGAAAGCAGAAGAACAAAAGAAAGTAGAAGAACAGAAGAAAGCGGAAGAACAGAAGAAAGTAGAAGAACAGAAGAAAGCAGAAGAACAGAAGAAAGCAGAAGAACAAAAGAAAGTAGAAGAACAGAAGAAAGCGGAAGAACAAAAGAAAGCAGAAGAACAAAAGAAAGTAGAAGAACAGAAGAAAGCAGAAGAACAGAAGAAAGTAGAGGAACAGAAGAAAATAGAAGAGCAAAAGAAAGTAGAAGAGCAAAAGAAAGTAGAAGAGCAAAAGAAAGCAGAAGAACAGAAAAAAGCGGAGTAACTGCTGTAGTGAAACGGCTGGAAAACAAGAATGTGGTGCAAGAGATAATGAACGAATAAGCAAAACTAGTAATATTTATATGAGTGTGAGGGAACGTTAGCCCTCACCTCTTTGTTTTTCTTTTTTCTTATAGTATTAAATGCATTTGAGTGTGAAAAAAGTTATAAATCATCATTCTTTTTTTCTGAAAAATCTAAATAATATTGAGAAATAAAAATAACTGAAAATATTAATAAATATGTGTTGTGTTTATATAGGGTTGTTCGTTATAATGAACATAAGGTTTTTAAAAAAGAACACATATTAGCTAAGCTAATATAGTTTTCTTTACATCTCTTATTGAAAAATAAGTGATAAAAATATAAAAAAAAGCTAGGGGGAATTGATTGTGAGTCTGAAAAAGAAATTAGGTATGGGAGTTGCATCAGCAGCATTGGGGTTAGCTTTAATTGGTGGAGGAACATTTGCATTCTTTAGCGATAAAGAAGTATCAAACAATACATTTGCAGCTGGGACGTTAGACCTTACATTAAACCCTAAGACGCTTGTAGATATTAAAGATTTAAAACCAGGGGATTCTGTTAAGAAAGAGTTCTTATTACAAAACAGCGGTTCGTTAACTATTAAAGACGTTAAATTAGCAACAAAGTATACTGTTAAAGATGCAAAAGGTGATAATGCTGGTGAAGACTTTGGTAAGCACGTTAAAGTAAAATTCCTTTGGAACTGGGATAAACAAAGTGAGCCTGTATACGAAACAACTTTAGCAGACTTACAAAAAGTTGATCCAGATCTTTTAGCTAAAGACATCTTTGCTCCTGAGTGGGGAGAAAAGGGTGGATTAGCAGCTGGTACAGAGGATTATCTATGGGTACAATTTGAATTTGTAGATGATGGAAAAGACCAAAATATCTTCCAAGGTGATACATTGAATTTAGAATGGACATTCAATGCTAACCAAGAAGCTGGGGAAGAAAAATAATAAAAAAGCGGGTATTCCCGCTTTTTTTTATAAAGAAAAAGAAGTGCTGGTTGTAAGCACTTCTTTCTATTATTATTTTTGATTTTGCTTCCACTTTGTAAATTCAAGAAATTCACGAAATTGTTCTTTGGAGACACCAGAGTTCATTGCATCTTTAACGAGTTGTGTCCATTCGGAGTCTAGGTTAGTTGCCTTTGTTGTTTCATCATGAAGTAAAGTATCAACTGGAATTTGTAGAACTGCTGCGATCTTTTCAAGAAACTGAATGGAAGGGTTTTTTTGTAAATTTCGTTCTATAGAACTAATGTAAGATTTAGCAACGCCAGCTTTTTCGGCAAGTTCAGTTAATGAAATACCTTTTTGTAAACGAAGGCGTTTTATACGTTCTCCAATCATATTTGCGCACCTTTCTATCAATATGTAGTTGTCTTATGATGTCATTATTATAACATAAACTTCGTTAAAAAGAACAAACCTATTGAGCCTGACTGGATGGCTTCATACGTTGGAAAAATTGCTCGATGTCTTGCATGGCGATACCAGCATCTAGAGCTTCAAGTATTAAATCAATCCATTCTTGATCCAGTGCGTCTGTCTTATCTTTGTACAAATGTAATTCCTCCCTAATTATCGGTCATAATTGCTGCTACAGAATACATGATAATGCAATCGGACTTTGTGTTTTATATAGTGAATTATCAAATACTTTGTAGATGAAACAAAGATAAAATCCCCATTAAACTCCCTCTATGGAAATTATAAATTGTTCGATAAAAACTTTCAATATTTTCAGAAAACATTGTTGAATTGTGATATATCCGTATGCTAACTATGAAATTTTTACAAATATATTAAAAACATTACATAATATGACTAAATATTGAAAAAATATTGAATTTTTAATAAAATTTAATTTGTAATACATATTATTTATTAGGGGAGGAAATAAGGGATGAACAAGAAACCGTTCAAAGTTTTGTCATCAATCGCTTTGACAGCTGTATTAGGCCTTTCATTCGGAGCTGGCACTCAATCGGCATATGCTGAAACACCTGTGAATAAAACAGCTACGAGCCCAGTGGATGATCATTTAATTCCAGAAGAGCGTTTAGCAGATGCACTGAAAAAACGTGGGGTAATTGATTCTTCAGCTTCAGAGAAAGAAACAAAGAAAGCTGTTGAAAAGTATGTAGAGGACAAAAAGGGTGAAAATCCTGGGAAAGAAGCAACAAATGGGGATCAACTTACGAAAGAAGCATCTGACTTTTTAAAGAAAGTGAAAGATGCGAAAGCAGATACGAAAGAAAAACTAAATCAGCCAGCAACAGGGACACCTGCAGCGACAGGACCAGTTAAAGGCGGACTAAATGGTAAAGTACCAACTTCTCCAGCAAAACAAAAAGCATATAACGGCGATGTTCGTAAAGATAAGGTACTTGTTTTACTTGTAGAGTACGCTGATTTTAAACATAACAACATCGATAAAGAACCTGGTTATATGTATTCGGAAGACTTTAACAAAGAACACTATGAAAAAATGTTATTCGGTGATGAGCCATTCGCGTTAGAGGATGGAAGCAAAATCGAAACATTTAAACAATATTACGAAGAGCAATCCGGTGGTAGTTACACAGTGGACGGAACAGTTACAAAATGGTTAACAGTTCCTGGTAAAGCTGCTGATTATGGTGCAGATGCTGCTACAGGTCATGATAATAAAGGACCAAAAGGACCACGTGATCTAGTAAAAGATGCATTAAAAGCAGCTGTAGATAGCGGTCTTGATTTATCACAGTTTGATCAGTTCGATCAATACGATGTAAATGGTGATGGAAATCAAAATCAACCAGACGGTTTAATCGATCACTTAATGATTATTCATGCGGGTGTTGGACAAGAAGCTGGCGGTGGTAAATTAGGTGATGATGCAATTTGGTCACATCGCTGGACAGTTGGACCAAAACCATTCGCAATTGAAGGCACACAAGCGAAAGTTCCGTATTGGGGCGGAAAGATGGCAGCATTCGACTACACAATTGAACCAGAAGATGGCGCAGTTGGTGTATTCGCGCATGAATATGGCCATGATTTAGGTTTACCAGATGAGTATGATACAGACTATACGGGTCATGGTGAGCCAATTCAAGCTTGGTCTGTTATGAGTGGCGGCAGCTGGGCTGGTAAAATCGCTGGAACAACACCAACGAGTTTCTCACCACAAAATAAAGAGTTTTTCCAAAAAACAATTGGTGGTAACTGGGCAAATATCGTAGAAGTAGATTACGAGAAATTAAATAAAGGTATCGGTCTAGCAACATATTTAGACCAAAGTGTTACGAAATCTAACCGTCCAGGTATGATTCGTGTTAACTTACCAGATAAAGATGTAAAAACAATTGCACCAGCATTTGGTAAGCAGTATTACTACAGCACAAAAGGTGATAATCTTCATACAACGTTAGAAACACCACTGTTCGATTTAACGAATGCAACGAATGCGAAATTTGATTTCAAATCGTTATATGAAATCGAAGCAGAGTATGATTTCCTTGAAGTACATGCTGTAACAGAAGATGGTCAAAAAACGTTAATTGAAAGACTTGGCGAGAAAGCAAATAGTGGAAATGCAGATTCGACAAATGGAAAATGGATTGACAAATCATATGATTTAAGTCAATTCAAAGGTAAAAAAGTAAAATTAACGTTTGAGTACATTACGGATGGTGGTTTAGCATTAAATGGTTTCCTACTTGATAATGCGTCATTAACAGTAGATGGTAAAGTTACATTCTCAGATGATGCTGAAGGTACACCACAATTAAAATTAGATGGTTTCGTTGTATCTAGCGGAACAGAGAAGAAAAAACATAACTACTACGTAGAGTGGAGAAACCATACTGGATCAGATAGCGCATTGAAATTTGCTCGCGGTCCAGAATATAACTCAGGTATGGTTGTATGGTATGCAGACTCAGCTTACGCAGATAACTGGGTTGGTTTACATCCAGGACATGGTTTCCTTGGTGTAGTTGATTCTCATCCAGAAGCAATTGTAGGAACTTTAAATGGTAAACCAACAATTGATAGTAGTACACGATTCCAAATCGCTGATGCGGCATTCTCATTCGATAAAACGCCAGCTTGGAAAGTTGTATCTCCAACGCGTGGAACGTATACGTATGATGGCTTAGCGGGTGTAGCGAAGTTTGATGATTCGAAAACGTATATTAATCAACAGATTCCAGATGCAGGACGTATTTTACCGAAGCTTGGTCTGAAGTTTGAAGTAGTAGGACAAGCTGATGATAATTCTGCAGGTGCTGTTCGTTTATATCGTTAATACTGTGAAACTACCGAGAGATTTTCTTTCGGTAGTTTTTTTGTGAGCAATGAATTTTATATAGTTGAAAAAGTCATATATAATGTAACTTTAAGAATAGAAATTTATTATATATGAAGTCTATATAAATAATGAAAGAACTGGATAAAAATAGTGGGAGAAGGTGAGTGAATGAGTATTTCCTCTATTGTAAGTAGGCAAAAGGAATATTTTTTAAAAGGGCATACGAGAAGCATCGAAATGAGAAAGAATAATTTGAAGAGGCTTTATGAAGGCATTCAGCGTTTTGAAGAAGAAATATTTCAGGCATTGAAATTAGATTTAAATAAGTCAGTTCACGAGTCGTTTACAACGGAAGTTGGATATGTATTAAAAGAAATTTCTTTTCAATTGAAACATATGTCATCGTGGAGTAAACCAAAGCGAGTTCGAACAGCACTGACTCATTTTGGATCAAAAGGAAAAGTAGTGCCAGAACCGTATGGTGTTACGCTTATTATTGCACCGTGGAACTATCCGTTCCAATTAGCAATTGCACCACTTGTAGGAGCACTGGCAGCTGGAAATACAATCGTTTTAAAGCCGTCAGAGTTAACGCCAAGCGTTTCAAAAGTGCTTAAGAGAATGTTAGGTGAGTTATTCCCAGAAGAGCTTGTAGCGGTAGTAGAAGGTGGCGTTGAAGAGAGTACATCTTTGCTGAGGGAACCGATTGATTATATTTTCTTTACTGGTAGTGTTGGCGTTGGAAAAGTTGTAATGGAAGCAGCAGCGAAACAGTTGACGCCGCTTACGTTAGAACTTGGCGGGAAAAGTCCTTGTATTGTACATAAAGATGCAAAGATAGAGATGACAGCAAGAAGAATTGTTTGGGGTAAGTTTTTAAATGCAGGGCAGACGTGTGTAGCGCCTGATTATATGTACGTGCATTCTTCCGTGAAAGAAAAGCTAATTGAGGCAATGCGACATGAAATTACAGAGCAGTATAGTAAAGAACCTTTGCAAAATGAAAATTACGTGCGTATTGTAAGTGAGCGTCATTTTGAACGATTATGTCGATTTTTACAAGATGGTCAAGTCGTAATTGGTGGAAACTATAAGAAAGATACATTACATATTGAGCCGACAGTACTAGCGGATACTACATGGCAAGATGCTGTTATGGAAGATGAAATTTTTGGCCCGATTTTACCAATCATAGAGTACGACAATATAGAAGATGTAATTGGCACAATTCAGCAACATCCGAAGCCGTTAGCGTTATATGTATTTTCTGAAGATAAAGAAGTACAAAAGAAAGTGACGAGTAATATTTCATATGGTGGAGGCTGTATTAATGATGTTGTCTATCATCTTGCCACGCCATATTTACCTTTTGGGGGTGTTGGAAGTAGTGGATTAGGGGGTTATCATGGGAAAGAAAGTTTTCGGACTTTTTCACATTATAAAAGCATTTTAGCCCAATCTACAGCATTCGACATGAAAATTCGTTACTCTTCTACAAAAAGTGCTTTAAAATTCATACGAAAGTTGTTAAAATGATGATGGTGTTTATCAGTAGGCGCAGCCGTATGATAATAGCCCCTTCGCAATGGAAGGGGTTTTTCTGTTCGACGTTATGTATCATGCGAAAATGAATCAAACATACTACATAAAGAATAGAAACGAACGCTTGCTAAATAACCATTTTTGTTTGGATCGAAACAAAAAATAGTCTATAGAACATAAATATTTATTCATGAATATAAAAATTTAAAATTTAAGGTAGATAGGACGGGAAAATGAAAAAGATTATTAAAGTTGAAGCAGTTGAAAAACATTTTGGAAATCAAGTGATTATCCCACCTCTTTCTTTAGATATTAAAGAGGGAGAGTTTTTAACAATTTTAGGGCCGAGTGGCTGCGGGAAAACGACTTTACTTCGTATGATCGCAGGATTTGAAACTCCAACTAAAGGGAATCTTTTATTAGATGATGAAAGAATTAACGATTTACCGCCATATAAGCGTCATATGAACCTAGTGTTCCAACATTACGCACTATTCCCACATATGACAGTGGAGAAGAATATTTGTTTTGGTATGAAAATGCAGAAAGTATCAGCAGCAGAGCAGAAAGAGCGTGCTGAAGAGGCAATGCGTTTAACGCAGTTACTTGAGTTCCGTAATCGTAAACCTGCGAAGCTTTCTGGTGGACAACAGCAGCGTGTTGCAATTGCAAGAGCAATTGTAAATAATCCGCGTGTATTACTATTAGATGAGCCACTTGGAGCGCTTGACTTTAAGTTACGAAAAGACTTGCAACGTGAATTGAAAAACTTACAACGTAATTTAGGAATTACGTTCATATACGTAACGCACGATCAAGAAGAAGCAATGAGCATGAGCGATCGTATCGTGGTTATGAATAAAGGACATATCGAACAAATCGGAACGCCGAAAGAAATTTATAATAAGCCGAAAACGTTGTTCGTTGCGACATTCATCGGTGAAAATAATATTGTGAAAAACGGGGAAGGCTATGTAGCAATTCGCCCTGAAAATGTAAAAGTACGTTCGGTTGAAGAACCAATTTTAAAAGAATACCATCTTGGACATATTGAAGATATAGAGTTTGTCGGAAATATGGAGAAGCTTTATGTACGTGATGAGAAAACATCAGAATTACTAATGGCATATCAAACTGCTGAAGAGGCAGCGCAGTGGAGCATTGGAGATAATGTATATGTAGGCTGGGAGCAAGAGGACGAGGTGACCTTAAATTGAAAAAAGGGAAATTACTCGCACTACCTACAGTCGCGTGGTTATTAATTTTCTTCCTAATCCCGCTCGTATTCGTATTAGGATTCGCCTTCATGCAGCGCGGAGCTTACGGGACAGTAGAAATGCAATTTACGCTGGAGAATATATCCCGTGTGTTTGATCCATTGTACTTAGGGACATTATGGGAAACTGTTAAAATCGCAGTTATTACTACAGTAATATGTTTATTAATTGGTTATCCATTTGCGTATACAATTACAATTGTTGACCGCAAATATCGTTCTATTCTTTTATTATTGGCAACGATCCCGTTTTGGATTAACTTTCTTGTTCGTTCATACGCATGGATTGTTATTTTACGTTCACAAGGCCTTGTGAATACGTTGTTATTAAAGCTTGGTATTATTAGTGAACCGTTAAATTTATTATATAATACCCCTTCTGTAATACTCGGAATGGTCTATTCTTTATTACCATTTATGATCTTACCAGTGTATGCAGCAATTGAGCAGCTAGATAAGCGTAAGCTAGAAGCGGCTTATGATTTAGGAGCAACACCAATAAAGGCATTTTGGAATATAACAGTGCCGATGACAATGTCAGGAATTGCGACTGGTTCTATTTTAGTATTCGTTTCTTCTATCGGAATGTTTGTTGTATCAGACGTGATGGGCGGATCGAAAGTAGCATTAATCGGAAACGTTATTCAAAACCAATTCTTAGGTGCACGTGACTGGCCGTTTGGATCTGCGTTATCGATTATCGTTGTTCTATTCTCTGTTCTGTTAATTTACTTATATTATCGTGCAACGAAAGTATATAAATATAATGAGAACGGAGGGGAATAGGCAAAGATGAAGAAGTTTTTAGTTTCTTATTCTTGGTTAATTTTGTTATTCTTGTATTTTCCAATGATGGTTTTAATGGTCTATTCTTTCAACGACTCTCGCATTAATGCGGAGTGGGAAGGTTTTACATTCCATTGGTATACAGATTTATTTCAAAAACAAGATGTTATTGATGCATTTGTAAATAGTATTACGATTGCAGTTATAACAACGATTGTGACAACGGTACTTGGCGTATTCTTTGCGATTGCTTTACATCGTTATAAATATCGTTTCGAAGGGGCTATTAATGGCCTTGTATATTTACCAATTTTAATTCCTGATATTTTAATGGGATTATCTTTACTAATTCTTTTCAGTCAGTTAGGAATGGAACTTGGACAAACAACGATTATTATTGCACATATTACATTTAGTATTTCGTTTGTTGTTGTTATTTTAGCTGCGCGTCTTTCAAGTATGGGACGTGACTTAGAAGAAGCTGCAAATGATTTAGGAGCAACGCCTTGGCAAACGTTTCGTTATGTAACGTTCCCAGCAATTGCACCGGGAGTTATTTCGGCAGCATTATTAACATTCACATTATCAATTGATGATTTTGTAATTAGTTTCTTCGTATCAGGACCAGGATCAACAACATTGCCATTATACATTTACAGTATGGTTAAGCGCGGAGTATCACCAGAAATTAATGCTCTTTCTACAATTTTAATTGTTGCTATCGTAGGATTAATGGTTCTATCTGAAATCTTTCGTAACAAAGGTGCAGATGGTGAAGAAAACTCTGGAGGACACCTTCCTTTATAATACGAATGATATAGAAAGTACGAGGGGGTAATAAACCGATGAAATTAATGAAAAGAATAGCTGGCGCAGCAATTAGCTTTAGCCTTGTTGCTGGTGTACTTGCTGGTTGTGGTGAAAAAAAAGAAGAATTAAATATTTATAGCTGGGCTGACAATTTTGATGAGCAAGTGCTAAGAGATTTTGAAAAGAAATATAATGTGAAAATTAACTATGATAAGTACGCAAGTAACGAAGAAATGCTTGCGAAATTACAAGCTGGTGGCGCAAAGTATGATTTAATTCAGCCATCTGATTACATGGTTAAAACAATGGCGAAAATGGATTTATTAGCGCCGTTAGATAAAAAGAATATCCCAAATATCGAAAACATGGTTTCTAATTTCAAAACACCGGCGTTTGATCCAGAGAATAAATATTCTTTAGTGTACACTTGGGGTGTAACAGGGATTGCATACAATAAAAAGTATGTGAAAGAAGCACCTACAAGCTGGGCTGACTTATGGAATGAGAAATATAAAGGACATGTAACGTTACTAAACGATTCTCGTGAAGTATTAGGAATGGGTCTTAAGAAGCACGGTTTCTCAAACAGTACGAAAGAAGATGCAGAGTTAAAGACAGCAGCAGATGATTTAAAGAAGCTGCTTCCAAACTTATTAGCATTTGATACAGACAACATTAAACAAAAATTCATTACAGAAGATGCTTGGATCGGAACAGTTTGGTCTGGAGATGCAGCATTTATCGCAAAAGATAATAAAGATGTAGAATACGTTGTACCAAAAGAAGGCGGCACAATTTGGGCTGATACGTTAGCAATTCCAAAAGGTGCAAAACATAAAGAGCTTGCTGAGAAATTTATGAACTACTTACTAGATGAAAAAGTAAGTGTGAAAAACTACGAGTCAATTGGTTACAGTAATCCAAATGAAAAAGCTCATCCTCTTCATAGTAAAGAATACCGTGATAATCACATGATTTTCTTAACGAAAGAAGAGTTAGATCGTACAGAATGGCTTGTTGATGTAGATGATAAGTTAAAAGACTATGATCGTTACTGGACAGAGCTAAAAACAAAAGGTAAATAAGTAAGGAAATGCGGTTTCTAAAGTAGAAATCGCATTTTTTCATAGTAGGAGGAAATCGTTTGAAGAAGAAGTTACATCAATATGAGATAATGTGTATTGCTTTATTATTTGCTGTATTTGGTATTGTTGCTTGGCGCGTACATGCAGGTGGCGTTACCGTGATGGATACATATGTCCGTGGATTAGTAAAAGGGCTACAAACGGAGAGTTCCCTTACATTTTTCTCGTACTTTACAAAATTGGGATCAGCAATTGGGATAGTCGCTACGCTCGTTATAAGTTTGCTTGTTTTTTGGAAGAAGCGTTATTATGCTACGATGATTGTGTATCCACTGGGAATTTTAATAACACATCTTGTGAATAAAGGGATAAAAGAGATTGTACAGAGAGAACGTCCGTCATTAAATGAAGCGCTAGATGCACTTGGATATAGTTTTCCTAGTGGACATGCAATGCTATCAATTATGACATTTGGATTTCTTGCTTATATCATTGCTGCTAATTTGAAAAGCATAGCTGGGAAATGTGTCACAACGATTTTGATGGGCACAGTAATTCTATCGATTGGATTAAGTAGAGTCATTTTAAATGTACATTACCCAACTGATATTTTAGCTGGTTACTGCGTAGGTGGTATTTTGTTAGTTATCGCTATTTACTATCATCGTTTACTTACTGAGAGATTGGGGTTTAATAAAGAGAGATAGAAAAAACGCCTGGAAAAACTATCATTATAGTGTTCCTAGGCGTTTTTTGTTTGTATAAAGATATGATACAGTATAAGTGACAATTGAATTATTTAAAGTAGGTGAAAATGTGTGAAGACAAATGTTCATAAAGTTGATAAGTGGGGCAAGTTAGGAGCTTTTTTGTATCAATTTCGTTATACAGTAATTGTAGCGTTACTGTTGCTCGCAATCGCACTTGGGATTTTTGCTCCAAAGCTACCGGGAGTATTAGGTGGTGACGGTTTCCAAACGGAAGGCGACTATCAAAAAACAAAAGAAATTTTAGATAAAGATTTTAAGAGGTCTCAAGATACGCTTCTGCTCGTTTTTGAGAAAAATAAAGATGCTTCGCATGAGGAATTTAAAAAACGAATAGATGAAATTGTAAAGAATGTTCAAGAGAAAGAGAACTATGAATCTTTCCATCACCCAATCCAAAATAAAGAAATGCTACAAGGTGATATCGGTTATGCGACAATTTTATTTTCCGGGAAAACAAATAAAGAAAGAATGGAAAAGACATTACAATTTGCTGATGAGATTGAGAAAGAAAGTAATGTAGCATTAAAAGTAACACCTACAGGATTTCCGAAAATTAATCAAGAGATTAATGAAAGAACGCAAAATGATTTAAAAGTAGCAGAAATGATTGGATTACCAATTGCGTTTCTTGTATTACTATTTTCGTTTGGTAGCCTTTTGGCATCAATTTTACCGATTTTGAATGGGGCGCTTAGTGTTATTAGCACGATGGGTATATTGTATTTTATCGGTGTGGATAAAGAACTTTCTATTTTCGTGTTAAACGTTGCACCGATGATTGGACTTGCACTATCTATTGATTTTGCGCTATTATTTGTGAACCGTTTTCGAGAGGAAGTTGCTAAACGAACGGTAAAAGAAGCGATAGCAATTACATATCAGACGGCAGGACGTGCAATTGTATTTTCAGGATTATGCGTATTTGTTGGGTTGTCAGGTTTGTTTTTCTTTAAGATAGATTATATTCAATCTGTCGCGATTAGCGGAATGATTGTTGTGATTATGAGTATTTTATTCTCACTCACACTTCTTCCAGCGCTATTATCGTTAATAGGTAAAAGAATATTAAAAAAGAATCAAGTAGCACATACGCCGGCAAAAGCATGGCGTAAATTTGCACAATTTGTAATGAAACATCCAATCGCAATGATTATTGTTGTTACAACATTTATTGTTATTTGCTTATTGCCGTTACGTACAGCTAATTTGCAGTTCCCTGGTGTTGAAGCTTTACCTGAAAAGAGTGATACAAGGATTGCATATGAAAAGTATGAAGAAGCATTTAATGAAACTGTCAAAACACACGCTGATGTTATGTTAGTTGTAGAGACGAAAGAAGATATGAAAGAAAAAGAAAGTCTACAAAAGATAGAAGAATTCGTTCAAAAGTTAAAAGATGATAAGAAAGTACATGAAGTAAGAAGTTTATACGACGGGTTAACTGGAATGAAAGCAGATCAAGTTGTTGGAATATTGCAGTCGCCAGAGTCAGCGAAACTAACTCCTGTATTTGAAGCATACACGAAAGGGAATAAGACGACGATAGAAGTCTTTTTGAAAACAAAACCACGTACAGAGACTGCAAAACAGTGGGTGCGTGACTTTAAAAAGAACTATAAAGAAACGGATGTTACGTATTATCTAGGCGGAATGACGACGTTTCAACAAGAATTAGAAGATGAAATTAAAGATAAAGTTGTAATTGGTATGTCTGTTATATTTGGATCGACCTTTGTTATATTATTATTTGCATTCCGATCTATACTCATTCCAATTAAGGCAATTATTATGAATATACTTAGTTTAAGTGCAACTATTGGAATTGTTGTTTGGTTATTTGAAGGTGGTCATTTCGGTTTAGAAGCGAGTCCGGTTCTGTTTGTCTTACCAATCTTCATTTTTGGCCTCGTATTTGGGCTTAGTATGGATTATGAAGTATTTCTTATTTCACGCATTTATGAGCTCTATGAAGAAACAGGAGATAACGATCAAGCAACGTTAGAAGGGCTCGTTTCAACAAGTAGAATCATTACATCAGCTGCTTTAATAATGATTGTTGTAACGGGTGCATTCGCATTTACTGATATTTTACCAGTAAAGCAGATGGGGCTTGGCGTCGCATTAGCAATATTTCTTGATGCAACAATTATTCGTCTTATGCTCGTACCAAGCTTAATGAAGTTATTTGGAGACTGGAACTGGTGGTTGCCATTTCGAAAAAAACGAGAAAAGTCATCATAAAAAAATGCTCATCATATTGATGAGCATTTTTTTATGAATAGCAAGACCTACATTTTGCAAATAGTATGTGATAAGAACATTACATACAAGTAGGTGAAGGCAATGTTTCGTTATTTTAAGTTTAAGTTAAATGATACAGTACAGTTTGCAGAAAACGATGGGCATATGTATCGCATTGTCGGTTATCGGTTAGAAAAGGGATTTTATCCAAAAGATGAATGGACTCATATCATTTATGAACTACTTAGAGAATTTGACGGGTATACGATGGATGCAGAGGAGGAAGAACTTGTAAAGGTCGTTCAAGTAGAGGATGAGTATTACAAAATACAAGAAGTATCAGGTTATCGTTATCCAGTAAAAATGAAACAAAAACAACAAGTGATGAAAATAGAAAGGATGGACGATTTATTAGATGCTTACAATGATTATAAAAGGTTGGCAGATTTCTTTAAAGATTTATCGTATGAACAAAAAGCTGAAGAAGTATTGTTAGAAATGAAAAGGCTTAGAGCTTGAGGGGCAGTCTATTATAAGACTGTCCTCTATTTTTGACGGTGCATCAAAGTGTGTTTTCCGTTACAATGAGAGAATCAATAGAAATAAGGTGATAAACAGTATGGAAACAAAGAAAAAGGGCGAATGGTGTGAAATTACCATTCCAGCTAAATGGAATGGTATAAGTATTGAATCGGTATTAAAAGTAGAATGGGAAATACCGAAAAAGCTATTACATCAGCTTCGTATGGAAAAAGGTGTTACGGTTAACGGGGAACAAAGAAGATGGAATGAGCTTTTAAAAGAGAACGATAAGTTACAAGTTCATATGTTTGCGGAGGAAGAGTACGGTGTAGATCCAGAATATGGTGAATTACATGTAGTATACGAAGATGATCACGTACTCATCGTAAATAAACCAGAGCAAATGGACACACATCCTGCTGAAAAAGGTGGAAACAGGACGCTTGCAAATCTTGTTGCTTTTCATTTTCAAATGCAAGGTTTAGAGACGAAGGTTCGTCATATTCATCGTTTAGATAAAGATACGACAGGTGGTGTCGTGTTTGCTAAGCATAGAATTGCTGGTGCAATTATGGATCGTTTATTAATGGAACGAAAAATTAAAAGAACGTACGCAGCGCTCGTTGAAGGGAAAGTAAAGAAGAAACAAGGAACGATTGATGCTGCTATCGGAAGGGATCGCCATCATGCTACAAGGCGTCGTATTTCTCCAAAAGGTGACCAAGCTATCACATATTATAAAGTAGAAAAGTATTTTAAGAAGCAAAACACGACTTTCGTAACGTTACAATTAGAAACGGGTAGAACGCATCAAATTCGTGTTCATATGAGTCATAATGGTAATCCACTAGTTGGGGATGTATTATATGGTGGGCAAACAAAATATATGTCCAGTCAAGCATTACATGCGATGAAGATAAATTTCTTGCATCCAATTACGAAAGAAGCGATTGAAGTTGATGTGCCGTTTCCTACAAAATTAAATAATAAAATAAAAGAATTTCAAAAAGAAAATGCGTAAAGTATAAGTTTTAATTTGAAAAAAGTAGATTTTTGCAGGGATTTCTCTAAAAGAAGCGAAGCCGTTAAGAGAAAAGAGAGGTGAGAATTACTTGATCAAATATAAGTATGTACTTGGGATATTTTTCGCTTGTCTTTTAGTTACTCTATGTCTTTACCCCTATTTACCAAATCGTATGGCAGTACATTGGAACGTAAATGGTGAGCCAAACGAGTTTATGAGTAAACAAGTTGTTGTAGCATTTATTCCTTGTTTTATTATTTTTTCATATGGATTTTTGTATATTATTTCACATAATATATTTAAGTTTAATGAAAGAGAGCATTGTATTATAGGCGGATTTATAAAGAAAATTACATTATTTATGTTGTTTATTCATATGCTTATTCTCTTGATTAATTTTGGAGATTTTATATTCTTTCAAACAGGATTAACGATTGGGATTAGTATGTTTCTTTTTATGCTGAGTAAAGAATTTAAGAAAATAAAAGGCAAAGAAAAAGATCCAATTAAATTACAAAAAATTCGTTTAGTAAGTAGACGGATTTTTCAAGTGATGGCATGTGGCATATTGTTTTCATTGTTTTTGAACTTAGAGTGGGGATTTTATATATTGCTTAGTGTAATAAGCTGTGGATCTATGTTGTTTATGTTCTATATTTTCTATTCATACATAATAGAAAGCTATGAAACTTGAAAAAGAGTCTTCTCATTATGAGAAGACTCTTTTAATCTATTTACTTTGTAATAAATTGTTGTGTCCAGTAGTTGCCGCTTTCTACATAACCAACACCGATGTGAGTGAAGCCGTTATTTAAGATGTTTGCACGGTGTCCAGCGCTGTTCATCCAAGCTTGTACTACTTCTTCAGGTGTACGTTGGCCTTGAGCGATGTTTTCACCTGCAGATGTATAAGAAATACCAAATTTCTTCATCATGTCAAACGGAGACCCGTATGTAGGGCTGTTATGATCAAAGTAGTTGTTTTTTTGCATGTCTTCAGACTTAATACGTGCTACTTTGCTTAATTCAGTATCGATTTTTAGTGCTGGTAAGCCTTGCTTTGTACGCTCAGCGTTTGTTAATTCAACAACACGTTGTTCGAACTCGCTTAAAGATTTTGCTTCTTCAGCAGGCTTTTGCTCAGCAGGTTTTTGTTCAGCAGGTTTTTGAGTATTGTTGTTTTCAGCAGGCTTTTGCTCAGCAGGCTTTTGAGTTTCTGGCTTAGCTGTTGGTTGCTCAGTTACAACATTTTCAGTAGGTTGTTGACCAGGAATAATGCAATTTGGTTGGAAGTTTCCTTGTTGCCATTGCGCTAATGACTCAACGCCCATAGCTTGTAAGAATGCTTGTAATTCTTGTTGGTTCATTTGTTTCATCATTACTTTTGAATGCTGAATATTTTGAACCTTAATGTTAGATGGTTGTACTGTTGCAGCTTGTGCATCTAGAGAAGATACTCCTAAAGTAAGAGCTGTTGCAGCAGCTACAGATAATAAAACACGCTTTTTCATGATGTGTGTCCCCCTATATAAAGTTTTAATTTGTTTTCACACGATTTGTTTTTGACAGCCTGTCTGACTGACAAATTCATCGTAGCATACAATTTGCGAGAAAAAAGATGGAAAAAAATTCATAGACTTTAAAATTACCTAATTTATCCTAAGAGAAGAAGTGAGCAAAAATAAGAGAAATATAGAGTATAAAAGGAATTTATAGTGTTTTTATACTTGATTTTAAGAGGGGTTTTTGGATAAATTTACCTAAAGAGAAAATAAAGAATCCTATTGTATCAATGGTTTGAGCGATTTTTTGAGGAATATAATGGATTGATTTTTACAAAACTGTAATGTTTCTGTTGTTCTTTTTTATAATAAAGTAACATATTTTTAATGTTGTAGCAGACAAAAAAGCGGCTATCTCTTTACATAGACGAAGGAGATAGCCGTTTTCCTATTATTACGTATGTTACGAGTTAGTTTCAATTGCTTCTAATAATAAATCTACAATGTGAATTCCTCTCATTTTATGAGAAAGCCCTTCTCGCTCAATTCCTAATTTCATTTGTAATAAACAACCTGGATTTGCAGTAACAATGGTTGCTGCGTCTGTTTCATGCACACGGTCCATTTTGTAATCTAGAAATTCCATTGATAACTCTGAATGAACAATATTGTAAATACCAGCAGAGCCACAGCAGCGGTCCGCATCTTTCATTTCACGATATGTTGCACCTTGGATAGCCTCTAGTAACATACGAGGTTCAGAAGCTGTGCGCATAACATTGCGTAAATGACAAGAGTCTTGATACGTAATAATTTGCTGCGTGAGTCGTAAATCAGTTCGCTTATGGAAGTCTAGTTCTACTAGTATAGCAGTAATATCTTTAATCTTAGAAACAAACTGCTTAGCACGTTCAGCCCACTCTGGATCATCCTTTAAAAGATAATCATAGTCTACGAGGTAAGCTCCGCAACCACCTGCATTCGTAATAATATAGTCGATGTTTAAATCTTCGAATGCCTTTATATTTCGCTTTGCTAATTCTTTTGCTCCACTCTTTTCACCAGCATGTCCATGCAATGCACCGCAGCAACTTTGTGTTTTCGGAATAACGATATCACAACCAGCTAATTGAAGAAGTTTCATCGTTGCGTTATTTGTTTCTAAAAACATAGTATCCATTAAGCAGCCTGTGAAGAATGCAACTTGTTTTTTCTTTGTACTTTCTGCAGGTAAAAATGAAGGACGATCTTTCATTGCTTTCATTTTTGGCACTTTTGGCAAAATGAAATCCATCGTTGCAAGTGTTTCAGGGAATAACTTCATAATACCTGTTTTATGTGTTAGTGTTTGTAAACCAGAACGTTGATAAAATCCAATTAGTCCTGTTAATGTTCTCATTCGATTTTGATGGGGGAACAATCCTTCAAAAACGACTTTTCGAACAGCTTTCACTGGCATTGAGAATTTTTTATTTTGATTAATAATATCACGAGCTTCTTCTAATAAATGTCCATAATTTACACCAGATGGACAAACAGGCTCACAAGCACGGCAACCAAGACAAACGTTTAATGTATTTTCAACATCTTCATCTGGTTCGATTAAACCATCAACGATAGCTTTCATTAATGCGATACGTCCGCGCGGTGAATGTGACTCTTTATATCCGGATTGAATGTAGGTAGGACAAGTAGGTAAACAAAAACCGCATCGCATACAGTTTAGTAATTCATCTTCACTTAATCGTTCTTTAAATTCTTTTTGAATATTTTCTTTATTTAATGTGGTCATCGCTCAACCACCACTCTTTTTCGAGTGTCTTTCGCGAACATTTTTCCAGGATTCATAATGTTATTTGGATCGAAAGCTTGCTTTATTCCTTGCATAGCTGCAATACCTTCTTTACCTAATTTCATTTCTAAATATGGAGCTTTCATCGCACCAACACCATGTTCACCAGTAATTGTGCCACCAAGTTCAATTGCTTTCGTAAATATTTCAGCAAAAGCTTGTTCAGCTCGGTGCATTTCTTCTGCATTACGAGCGTCTGTCATACAAGTTGGATGTAAGTTACCGTCACCAGCGTGTCCAAACGTACAAATAGGAATATTATATTTTTTTGCAATGGCATTAATAGCTTCAACCATCGGAGCGATTTGTGAACGTGGTACAGTTGCATCTTCTAATATTGTAGTAGGTTTTAATCGTGCGAGCGCTGATAGTGCACTACGGCGAGCGGTACGAAGTGCATCTGCTTCCGTTTCATCTTTTGCAATGCGAACATCAACTGCATTCATAGAGCGGCAAACGTTAGCCATGTTTTCAATATCTCGATTGACTACTTCGGGCGGGCCGTCTTGTTCGATTAATAAAATTGCTTTTACATCTGTAGGTAAACCGATTTGTGCAAACTCTTCTACTACTTCAATTGTCGGTTGGTCTAAAAATTCCAGAGTTGCTGGAATAATTTTATTTGCAATAATAGAAGAAACAGCACGTGCAGCTTCATTAATATCTTCATAGAGTGCAAGCATTGTTTTCTTTGTTTCGGGCATAGGAACAAGTTTTAATATCGCTTCTGTTACCACGCCAAGTGTTCCTTCAGAGCCGATAAATAAACGAGTTAAATCGTAACCAGCTACATCTTTTGCTAATTTGCCGCCAGTACGAATAATATCACCATTTGGTAAGACAAGTTCAAGCCCCATTACATAATCACGTGTTACGCCATATTTCAAGCCGCGTAACCCACCTGAATTTTCATTAATATTGCCGCCGATTGTAGAAATCTTCATCGAACTTGGATCTGGCGGATAAAATAAACCTTTTTCTTCTACTGCTTTAATAATATCAAGTGTAATGACACCAGCTTGTACAGTAATTGTTAAGTTTTCTTCATCAATTTCTAAAATATTGTTCATATGGCGGAAAATAAGGACGATACCGCCTTCAAGTGGACATGTTCCTGCGCAAAGATTTGTTCCAGACCCACGAACATACACAGGAATTTTGTGAGTGTTACATACCTTTAACACTTCAGCTACTTCATTTGTATTACGTGGGGCAATGACTGCATCAGGCATTGCTTGGAAGTTTGGAGTGGCATCATAACTATAAGTTAAACGCCCCATATTGGATGTATCTACATTATCTTCGCCAACAATAGATACGAATGAATGAATAATTTGCTTTTCTAACATTGGAAATCCCCCTCAAACTGTTAACGTGTTTAGTTATAATAAACAACGTGGTAACAGTGCTTTCATTATAATGATAAAAAAGTAAAGGGATTCTTTCTATGTGTAATCATCTAAAGATTAATCTGTTTTATCGTTCTTTTTTGTATGATTATCTAATAGGAGGAGTGCGAAGTATAAAACGTTTAAGTCTTTGAATTGTTTTGGATCAAGTCCTGTATGCTCTTCAATCTTTTTTAGCCTGTAATGTAATGTGTTAATGTGTATATGTAATTGTTTAGCTGTCTGTTTATAAGATTGGTTATAATCGATAAATAAGCGTAAGGTGTGCATAAGCTCAGGAGATGATAGTAAGTTTTCGATGGTACGCTCTAGAAATTGTTCACGCGTTTCGGCAGAAATATCTTGTAAACACATTTCTAAACGTAAATCTTCATTAAATACAATTTGTTTCGTTTCCAATGATACAGAAAGAGCACGTAATGCTTGTTCGTAAGATATGTTCATATTGTTTGGGGTAACTGTTTGTCCAATCCCGATATATAAAGGAATAGAAAATAAAGCTTCGCATTCTTGTTTTAATCGTTTTAAAAATTGGTATGTTTGCTCGTTGGAGCTCATCGCTGTAAATAAAATAAAACGATCATTTCCCCACCGAACAAATAGATGCTCTTTTGTTAATATATTGCGTATATGTTGCCATATTTTACGCTGGAGCATCGTGTCATTTTTTCCAATAGAAAACAAAATAAGTTGTTTCTTCTTATATAAATCAATGCCAAGTGTTTTGGCGCGATCGAGAAAACTTGGAGACCATTCTGTATTTTGAAGCCAATCAAAGACGAAAGCTTCATAAGAACGGTGCTCAAGTTCTAGTTGCTCTAAAAAGTAGTTTTCATGAATTAATAACTCGGTCATCTTACGCAATATTTCTCCATAGCGTGAAATATTTTCAGGTTCTCCTGTAATTCCAATAACACCAATTACTTCGTCATGAAATAATAAAGGAAGATTCATTCCAGCCTTTACACCTTGCAACTGCCTTTCATCTTCTGTTGTAATGATGACAGTTTTCTTTTGGTTAGCGCAGCGGAGTGCACCTTCATGAAATTGACCAATTCTTTCTGTATCTGTACTTGCAATAATAACGCCTTGTATATTAATAATAATAATATTCTCTGTAATTAGTCTGCGTACTTCTCGTACAATTTTATTCGCTAAATCAGGAAATAGCATAATTGACACACCTCAAATTCTATTTGTTGTACATTATATATGTAAATTGAGTAAGAAAGGAAAATTTCACACTTTCCACACATTTATTTGTTATTTTACAATTATAACGAAATCATCCGAAGATGGAGGGAATCTTTTGAGAAAGTATGTTTTTCTTCTCTGTTTTTTATTTCTATTAGTAGGGTGTCAAGGAAGTTCATATACACCAATTGCTAAAGATAAAAATGTTATTATAACAACGAATATAAAAGAAGGCAGCATTAGTTTTATTGATAAAAAAAATAAAAAGTTAATCACGACATGGGAACTAAATGAGCCAATGGCCGGAATCACACTGCTTCCAAACGGTGAGGAAATCCTTGTATACGGTAAGCAATTAGAATATATGTATGTATATTCATTGGCGGAAGGAAGGCAAGTGGAAAAATATAAAACTGGAAAGGGCATTGTAAATGTGGTCGTATCAGAAGATAAAAAGCAATTATTTGCTGCCGATCAAAATGTTCAAAAGGTAAGGTTCTTTACGATAAATGGGAAAGAGACAGGAAATGTTTCAACAGGAAAAGGTCCTATAACGATGGTAGAGTATCATAATCGGTTATCTGTACTAAACTTTTATGATACGAAACTAACGACAATTGATACGAAGAAAAAAGAAGTTGTTCAATCCTTTATGATTCCGCCAGCATCAACCGGAGCAACGATTAGTCCTGATGGGAAAGAAATATGGATTGGCGGACATGGTGATGGAAATCAAGTAAATGAGAAAGTGTTAGTGTATTCTTTACAGGGGGGAGAAATGGTGCGCTCTTTACACGCTCCATTTATGCCTGTGAATATAACGAAGGATAGTAAGTACGTATATGCACTAAGTCATGGTTCGAACACACTTAGAAAGTTTGATATTAGCACATATAAAGAAATAGCTTCTGTAGAAGTAGGATCGAATCCATTTGCATTTTTGGAGAGCGGAGCAGAAGGATATGTAGCAAGTTATGATAGTGATGAAGTGTGCGTTATGGATATGAAGAATTTGAAAATAAAACAAACAATTAAAGTCGGAAAAGGACCGTTTCAACTCATAGAGAGGGAAGGAAAGGATAATGAATAAATATAGAGTGCTAGTTGTAGATGATGAAAGTGATATGAGGCAGCTTGTTGGAATGTATTTGGACAACTTCGGATATGAGTGGGGAGAAGCTGAAAATGGAAAAGAGGCTCTTAAAAAACTAGAAACAGATCATTATGATTTCGTTGTATTAGATATTATGATGCCAGAAATGGATGGACTTTCAGTTTGTAAAGAAATTAGAAAAACGTCAGATGTGCCGATTATATTTTTAACCGCAAAAGGTGAAGAGTGGAATAGGGTGAACGGCTTACGTATGGGAGCGGATGATTATATTGTAAAACCGTTTAGTCCTGGTGAATTGGTTGCCCGTATGGAAGCTGTGTTAAGAAGATATACAAAGCAAGAACAGCAAGAAGAGATTCAATTTGGACCAATTCTTATCAATGAAAAAAGTAGACGAATAGAGGCGGATGGTGAGCCGATTTCTCTTACAGTAAAAGAGTTTGATTTACTATATTTTCTTTGTCAGCATACAGGACAAGTATTTAGCCGGGAACAATTACTTGAAAAGGTATGGGGATATGATTATGCGGGAAGTACAAGAACAGTAGATACGCACGTGAAAACGATGCGCTTGAAGCTTGGAGAAAGTGGAAACTACATTCAAACTGTTTGGGGTGTAGGCTATAAATTCGAGGTGTAACGTATGTTTACGATGGTACAAAAACTTTGGCTTACAGTAGTGTGTGCAGTATGTGTAACAGTGTCCTTTCTTTATTTCGTATCTTTATACTCATATGAAAAACTATACGTTGATAATTTAAAAGGTTCATTAGTAATGGAAGGGAAAAATCTTGCTGCTCAGTATGATAAGCGCGAAGGAATATCAATTTTTGAAGGGAAAGTAAGATCATTTGATCAAATATCTAGTTCAGACGTTCTTTTCGTGTCTAATCCGCGTGATTTAAGTGCATGTTTACCTTTTGATGTGCATCATCATTCTCTTATAAGTGAAGGAGATAGGCAAACGCTATTAGATGGGAAAACTGTGACAAAGATAGGATATGAAGAACATTTTGAACGTAATATTATGGGGGTTGTCATCCCTGTATTGGAAAATAAAAAATTAGTCGGAATTGTATATTCTTATATTCCTTTAAAAAGTATAAAAGACTTAATATATGATATGGGTCTTATTTTAGCACCACTAGCAATTGCTATGATTTTAATTACGATATGGGTTGGAAGAAAAATTATAATTGCAATTACGAAGCCACTTTCGCAAATGGAGCGGGTTGCAAATCATTTGGCTACGGGAGATTTTTCGGAGCGGATTACAGTTTCTTCAGAGGATGAAATTGGACGATTAGGAAAAGCATTTAATAAAATGGCAAATTCATTAGAAACAGAAGATGTAAAGCGTAAGGAATTTTTAGCAAATGTTTCGCATGAACTTAGAACACCACTTAGTTATATAAAAGGGTATAGCGAGGCTATTTTAGATGGTGTTGCAAAGGGAGCTCAGCAGGAAAAAGTAACCCAGCTAATTCATAAAGAAGCAGGTCGTATGCAGCGTCTCGTTCATGACTTGTTAGACTTAGCACAATTAGAAGGTGAGCACTTTCCGTTAAAGAAGCAACCTATCGTTTTTTCACAGCTGATTGAAGACGTATTAGATACGTATGAGATTAAGTTTATAGAAAAGGAAATTCATATTTCAACCAATTTAAATCCAGAGGTCATTGTCATGATTGATGAGGATCGTATGCAACAAGTGCTTCATAATGTGTTAGATAATGCGATACGATATACAAATCAAAAAGGAAATATCGTTATAACTTTAGAGCAAATCGATGATTACTGTGAATTAAAAATAAAAGATACAGGAATTGGCATTGATATAGAGCATTTAGAAAATCTTGGCGAGCGCTTTTACCGAGTTGATAAAGCGAGAAGTCGTCAACATGGTGGAACAGGTTTAGGCCTTGCTATTGTGAGACAAATTGTTCATATACATGGTGGACAGTGGAAAATTAAAAGTGAAAAAGATAAGGGAACAACGGTTATTATTAAACTGAATGTACAGGATGAGGTGGGCATGTTCTAATTTTTAGGACATGTTCTTTATATTGAAGGGAATATTTATCTCGCTATTTGCCGGGCAGTAAGCCCCCCACCTCAAAATTCAGAAAGAAGTTAGGTGGGGAATTAAAAAAAAACGTTCTTTATATTGAAGGGAATATTTATCTCGCTATTTGCCGGGCAGTAAGCCCCCCACCTCAAAATTCAGCGGAAGCAAAGAAGTTAGGTGGGGGATGAAAAAAAACCTACTGATTAAAGTTTCACTTTATACGTAAAAATATAAATTAATATGTAATAAATATCGGAAATTTGACTATTTTATGAACAAAACATTTGTACTTCTTATCAATTCGGTCTAAAATAGTTATGATGCAAAGTTCTTATAAATCGTTTCAATTGTTGTTTGGAAGATACTGAGGTGATTTAACTGGAGTACAAATCTATTAAACCGAAAAAAATTTACGAAGAAGTATCTGAAGCTATTTTAACAATGATTAAAAATGGTACGTTAAAACCTGGTGACAAACTACTCCCTGTGCATCAATTAGCTGAGCAGTTTCAAGTTGGCAGATCTGCTGTTCGTGAAGCGCTAAGTGCGCTAAGAGCGATGGGCTTAATTGAGATGAAACAAGGAGAAGGTACATATGTGAAGAACTTCGATTCTTCTTCATTAACAAAATCATTAAACAATAGATTATTAATGAAGAAAGAAGATATTTTGAATTTATTAGAAGTACGAAAGGTGCTTGAAGTGGGGGCAGTTCGAGTAGCGGCGGCAAAACGTACGGAAGATAATTTACAAAATATGAAACATTGGTTAGATGAAATGGCAAAGAGCATTGGAGATGAAAAGGCTGGCGAAAAAGCTGATTTTCAATTTCATATGGGAATTGCAGAGTCTTCGCATAATAACATTTTGCTTGAACTCATGAATCATGTTTCAGAGATGATTGCTGAAACAATTGGTGAATCAAGACGCATTATTTTATATGGTGAACAAACGACATCAGAACGACTTATAGAAGAGCATCAAGTTATATATGATGCGGTGTTAAAACAAGATGTAGAATTAGCGCAGCAAGCAATGCTAGATCATTTAACAAATGTAGAACATATTGTCACAGGTAAAAACGATATAAATTCGTAATTTAATCTTTTAAAAATTTAATTTTCTGATAAAATAGAGAAAGATTAAGTAAGCGTTTTCTTTAGGAGAGGGAGAGGATAGGCCATGGTTGAGCCTATTTCTTCTCTACTCAGTCATCTGATGACCATATGTTTGTTGGCGAAGTTGTAAAAAGGGGGAGTAATAGTTATGAAAGTTACTTTATTTGTTACTTGTTTAGTCGATATGTTTGAAACAAATGTCGGTAAAGCAACAGTTGAAGTGTTGGAGCGTTTAGGTTGTGAAATTGAATTTCCAGAAGCACAAGTTTGTTGTGGTCAGCCTGCTTATAATAGCGGCCATGTAGAAGCAGCAAAAGAAGCGATGAAACATATGATTGAAACTTTTGAAGATGCAGAATATATTGTTACACCATCTGGCTCGTGTGCGACAATGTTTCATGAGTATCCGCATGTTTTCAAAGATGATCCAAAGTGGGCTAAACGTGCACAAAAAGTTGCTGATAAAACTTATGAATTTACACAGTTTATTGTAGATGTTTTAAAAGTTACAGATGTTGGTGCAAGTTTATCAGGGATAGCTACTATTCATAAATCATGTCATATGACACGTATGCTCGGAGTAAAAGAAGCACCAGGGATTTTATTATCAAATGTAAAAGGATTAACTGTGAGAGATTTGCCAAACGTGCAAAATTGTTGTGGGTTTGGGGGAACGTTTTCAGTTAAGATGACTCCAATCTCTGAGCAAATGGTAGATGAAAAAGTAGATAGTGTAATGGAAACAGGTGCAGATTATTTAATCGGTGCAGATTGTGGGTGTTTGTTAAACATTGGCGGACGTATTGAGCGTTTAGGAAAAGAAGTAAAAGTAATGCATATTGCTGAGGTACTGAATAGTCGCTCATGAAGGGGGAACATAAGCTATGTCTATGAAAATCAGTGAGAAAAAATTTAATGATCGCGTTGGTGATGGAATTCAAGATTCGTTTATGCGCGGAGCAGTATCTTCGGCACAAACGCGCTTATATACGAATCGCTTAAAAGCCGCAGATGAATTAGGAAACTGGGAAGAGTGGCGTGAACTAGGTGAACAAATCCGTCAACATACGTTAGAAAATCTTGATTATTACTTAATGCAGTTAAGTGAAAATGTATCAAAAAGAGGCGGACACGTGTACTTTGCGAAGACGAAAGAGGAAGCAGCAAAGTATATTCAAGACGTCGCCAAAAAGAAACAAGCGAAAAAAGTAGTAAAATCAAAGTCGATGGTAACAGAAGAAATCAGTATGAACCATGCGCTTGAAGAGATTGGCTGTGAAGTGTTAGAGAGTGATTTAGGAGAGTATATCTTGCAAGTAGATAACGATCCACCTTCACATATTATTGCACCTGCACTTCATAAAAATAGAACGCAAATTCGCGATGTATTTAAAGAAAAGCTAGGCTATGAAAATTCTGATGACCCGTATGAAATGACAAAGTTTGTTCGTAAACAACTTCGTGAGAAATTTATGGATGCAGAAATTGGTGTAACTGGTTGTAACTTTGCTGTTGCAAATACGGGCTCCCTTTGTTTAGTAACGAATGAAGGTAATGCAGATCTTGTTATGTCAATTCCGAAAACACAAATTGCAGTAATGGGTATGGAACGTATGGTTCCGACAATGGAAGAATTAGATGTTTTAGTTGGTTTACTATGTCGTAGTGCAGTAGGTCAAAAATTAACAAGTTATGTAACAGTAGCAGGACCAATTCAAGAAGAGGAAGTTGATGGACCTGAAGAATTCCATTTAGTTGTTGTTGATAATGGTCGCTCTCAAATTCTTGGATCTGAATTCCGTTCAGTATTACAATGTATTCGTTGCGCTGCTTGTGTTAACGTATGTCCTGTATATCGTCACGTTGGTGGACATTCATATGGATCGATTTATTCAGGACCAATCGGCGCGGTATTAACACCGCTTCTAGGTGGATATGATGATTATAAAGAGCTTCCTTATGCATCTAGTTTATGCGGAGCATGTACAGAAGCTTGTCCAGTAAAAATTCCATTGCATGATTTATTATTAAAACATCGTCAAGTCATCGTTGAGCAAGAAGGTCGTGCACCACTTGCAGAAAAACTAGCGATGAAAATGTTTAGTATGGGTGCTTCTTCAGCTGCTTTATATAAAATGGGTTCAAAAATGGCACCAGCGGCAATGAGTCCATTTACATCTGGTAATCGTGTATCAAAAGGTGTTGGGCCACTTAAAAACTGGACGGATATTCGTGAATTCCCAGCTCCAAGTAAAGAACGATTCCGTGATTGGTATAAAGATCATAAGAAAGGCGGGGATAAATAATGACAGGATTAATTCAAAACCGTGATGCCTTTCTAGATAACATTGCAAAAGAACTTGGGCGCGCGCGTAAAACAGAAGGTGTAGAGCGTCCAGTATGGAAAAGTAATGTGAATATAGAAACGTTAAAAGATTATTCACAAGAAGAATTACTAGAAGTGTTTAAAAATCAATGTACAAACATTCATACAACTGTAGTAGAAACGACAAATGAACGTTTACGTGAAGACCTTCAACAAGTAATCATGGAAAACGGCGGAGGACCTATTTTATTATCAGCGGATGAGCGTTTTGATGCATATGGTTTAACATCTTTATTTAAAGAAGAACTTCCAAAGCGAGACGTTGAAGTAAACGTATGGGATCCAGAGAGAAAAGACGGAAATATGCGTTTAGCTGAAAAAGCGAATATTGGTATTGCATTTAGTGATTATACATTAGCTGAATCTGGTACAATTGTTGTACAAAGTCATAAAGGACAAGGACGTTCTTTACATTTTTTACCGACTGTATATTTAGCTATTATTCCACGTGAAACACTTGTGCCTCGTATTACACAAGCAGTTCAGGATATGAACTCACGTGTAGAAGATGGCGAGACAGCGGCATCTTGTATTAACTTTATTACAGGACCAAGTAACTCGGCTGACATTGAGATGAATCTTGTTGTCGGAGTACATGGACCATTAAAAGCAATATATTTCATCGTATAAAAGAGGGGAAAGCAGGCCAGAAAATGGCCTGCTTTTTTAGTAGAATAATGGATAATATGAAGTAGAAGTTCTCTCCTTTTTTTGCTATGTTTTTTGGGAAAGGAGAGGAAGGGATGTTCACTTATTTATATGCACTGTTAGCAGGGATGGTGTTTGGTTCATTTTTTATGTTAGTTGCGATGAGGGTTCCATTAGGGGAGTCTATCATTACCCCGCGTTCACATTGTCATTATTGTAAATATGTGCTAAGGCCAAAAGAACTAATCCCCATCATTTCATTTTATATACAAAGAGGCTGTTGTACGAATTGTAAGAGGCAAATTCCGATTATGTATGTAGCATTTGAATGTATAACAGGAAGTATATTTCTTCTTACCGTGTATATGATTGGAATAGAACGAGAGCTTATTATCATTTTATCCCTTTTTTCGCTACTTCTTATTATTTCACTTACAGATTACTTATATATGTTAATTCCTGATTGTATTTTAATTTCATTTGCCGTTTTACTCATTCTCGAAAGTGTTTTTGTACAATTAGTTACTTGGACAGATAGTATAGTTGGTAGTGGTGTTATATTCATTTTGTTATATTGCATGCAAAAGATGTATCCAGAAGGGCTTGGCGGTGGAGATATAAAACTACTTTCGTTGCTTGGGTTTATAGTAGGAGTGAAGGGAGTTTTTATCATTTTATTTTTAGCATCTTGTTTTAGTCTTTGTTTTTTCGGGATTGGGATCGTATTAAAGCGTATAGAAGTACGAAAGCCCATTCCATTTGGTCCTTTTATTAGCCTTGGGGCAATATGTTATGTATTGGTCGCATATTCAAAGTAGAGAGGGAATAGAAAATGAACGTATATATGGATGATCAAAGAAGTTGTCCGTTCGGGTATGTGCCGGCAACTACAGTAGAATGTACCTTACAAATGGTTCGGGATTATGGTGTGAATATTCTTTCCCTTGATTTTAATATGGGATGGGGAGAAAAAAGTGGACTAGATTTTGTAGAAGCCTTTTGTACAGAAGGGTTATATGTAAATGAAATTCACCTTCATACGAATGATATCATCGGTATGCATAAGATGAAACAAAGATTGGATAAGGGAAAGGAAGAAGGAGAAATTAATCCTCACCTTGTTGTTAAATATGTGGGAAGCTAAAAACTCCAAAGTAAAACTTTGGAGTTTTTAATGTTTCATATGTGCTTGTAAAGGAATAATCTCTTCTTGTTGAGCTGCTGCGATTTCAGTTTCTTCCTGTTGAACGTCAGGTGTTTTCTTAGTTAAGTAGTGGTATACCATACCGACAAATACTGATCCGCCAATAATGTTACCGATTGTAACAGGAATTAAGTTATGAATAGCACCTGAAAAAGAAATTGTCTCAGGATGCGGTGAAACTAAAGATAAAGCAAAGAGTGATAAGTTTGCAATACTATGTTCGTAACCAGATAAGAAGAATGTGAAAACAAGTAGCATCATGACCATTATTTTTGCTGTGTCACCTTTGACCTGAGAAGGTAAGAAGCAAGCAAGACATACGAGCCAGTTACATAAAATGGCTTTAAAGAATAACTGCATTGTAGGTGTGTTCATCTTTCCTTCAACGACTTTACTCATTAAGTGACCGTGATCAATTGCTTCAAAAATTCCAGTTGCGTAAAATAGTAAGGCAAAGAATAACGCGCCACCTAAGTTACCTGCGTAACAAGCAACCCAGTTACGCAGTGTATCAGAAATCGTTGTTTCCTTTCTTAAAGTTGCTACAGTAAAGTACATTGTGTTTCCAGTAAACAATTCAGCACCACCATATATAATAAGTACGAGAGCAATCCCGAAAAACATAGAAGCAGCTAAATAAGTTGCTGGTGAATCTGCAATGTGAAAAAAATTACCTAATTTAAAACATAGTACAATAATAAAACCGATATAAATACCCGCAAGTGCAGCACGAATGAAATATTGCATTGGGTTTATATCTAGCATTTTCTTTTTGCTTTTAGCCAGTTTGACAACATAATCTAGTCCTTGTTCTAGCATGAGTAATACGCTCCTTTAGTAAATCTTCTATAAATACTCCTTATATGAATAAAGTACATGGAATTGTTCTCACTTTCAATAAGTTTGTGCAATGTTTCACAAAAAGGACATACATATATTGAGAAAGCGTTTGCAAAAGATAGTATAATGGAATTTTTTCTGGATATTGAGAGGAAGAAAGCAAAAAGAAAAAGCGCTGTAATTACAGCGCTTTTTCGTCTAAATTCTTTTCTACTTTTACTTCTACTTCTTTTGAGAAGAACCAACCACCAACTGCGATTCCGACTAATACAATCCAGAATGTAAGCTTCCACGGAGTGGATTCTGGGAATGAATGTGGAATTACATTTAATGCAGGGTGTGCTAATGTATAAACTGCTAGCTTTACACCAACCCAACCTACAATTAAGAATGCTGCAGTTTCAAGTCCTGGTTTACGTTTTAAGATTTGTACGAAAGCAGTTGCTGCAAATCGCATAATGATTAATCCGATAAGTCCACCCACAAAGATAACAACGAATTGCCCAGTATCAAGACTACCAATTGTACCTAATCCTGTTTTTGGTAAAGTCATTGCTAGTGCAACAGCAGCTAAAATTGAATCAACTGCGAAGGCGATATCAGCAACCTCAACTTTAAATACAGTCCACCAAAAGTTCTCTTGTTTTTTCTTTGCTTCTTTTTCTTCAGTTTCTTCATCCGTATTCTTTTTAACATACGTTTTAAATAAGTGATTACCAGCGATAAACATAAGGTAGATGGCACCGATTGCTTGCACTTGCCATACATCGACTAAGAACGAAATCATAAATAACGATCCGAATCGGAAAACAAATGCCCCCGCTAATCCATAAAATAGTGCTTTCTTTCGTTTTTCTTCTGGTAAATGTTTTACCATAATTGCAAGAACAAGAGCGTTATCAGCCGCTAAAATTCCTTCAAGTGCAATTAGGATGAGTAATACCCAACCATACTCCAATAATAATGATACATCCATGTACATTCTCCTCTCATTTCTATAAGTTCTAAATAAGTGAAGAATTTCCCCACTATTTAGTTTCCCCATACTCCTGCCTATTAACTTTGGAAGAATCTGGAAATGAATACAAAAAAGACCTCTGCCGTTAATAGGCAAAGGTCTTGCTAGACATATGTAATGAAAATGCCAACAAAGCCGGAAGAACTAAGTTCTACGTAATGACGACTTTGTTTCCAAGAAATTTTCTTGGACGCTACTCCCCTTTGGAGATATGCTATTGTATTCTCATTATATGGATAATTTCTACGGTTGTCAACCTGTTAAAATATCTTCATTCGGATATTTTATTTTCCGGTTCTTTTTACGAGCAAATGAAAAAGCCAATGTTAAAGGACCCATTTTCCCAAAAAACATCATAAAGATAATAATAGCTTTTCCGATTATAGTTAAGTGGGGTGTTAAGTTCATACTGAGGCCAACAGTCCCAAATGCTGAAAATACTTCGAAAGCACTCATCAATAGAGGAACTCGCTCAGTAATACTCAAAATTAAAATAGCAAAAAAGATAAATGAAATGGAAATAATAGTAATAGTTAATGATTTGACAATGAGAGTATCTTTAATGGACTTTTTAAATACGACAATATCCTCTTGTTCTTGTAGAAATTTAAATACGCCAAAAAATATGATTAAAAATGTTGTTAACTTAATCCCACCACCCGTTGAAGCGCTACCAGCACCAATAAACATAAGGAGCATCATTAATAGGAGGGAAGGTTTTGACAATGTAGAAATATCAACTGTATTAAACCCGGCAGTTCGCGTTGAAATTGCTTGAAAATAAGAGGCTATTCCTTCTTCAAATGGGGTAAAACCTCTCATAGAAAGGGAGTTATGGAACTCGAATATAAAAATAAAAAGGGTAGCAATAATGTTGACGATTAGAGTAGAAGAAAGCATAAGTTTTGAATGTAGTGTAAGGTTTTTAAAGTTTTTCTTTCTTTTTATGTCTACGATTACTGTAAAACCTATTCCACCTAAAATGATGAGAGAGGAAATGACGAAATTGACAAGAATGCTATGAGAATGGGACATTAAATTATCGCTCCACACAGAAAAACCAGCATTGTTAAAGGCTGAGATTGAATGGAAAAAACTATAATAGATCCCTTTGGTAACCCCATATTTTGGTACCCACTCAAAAGAAAGAATTAAAGTAGCGATACATTCGACTGTAAAAGAGAATAAAAATAACGATTTGGCAAGACGGATGACGCCGCCGATATTCGTTTGATTTAATGCTTGTTGTAATAAAATACGGTTTTGAAGACCGATTTTTCTTCCGAGCATAATCGCAATTAAGACAGCAAAGCTCATAATGCCAAGCCCGCCAACTTGTATAAGCGCTAAAATGACACATTGTCCAAATAAAGTAAACATTTTTCCGGTATCTACAACACCAAGCCCAGTAACAGTACAAGCGGAAACGGTTGTAAATAAGGCATCGAGCCATGAAATGGACGTTGTCGTAGCAATGGGCAGTTTTAATAAGCATGTGCCGACAACTGATAATAGAAGAAAAGATAAAGTAAGAACGCGGGGAGGGCTCATGCTAATATTAATCCGTTTCATTTCACATATCGCTCCTTTCATTTTGCTTTGATTAGTATGTGAAAAAGCACTATTATGTATGTTGAAAATAGAAAGAGGCAGAGAATATCTGCCTCTAAGCCATATGTTATATTATTATCCACGTAATTGTTGTTGTGCTAAAGCAACAAGACGTTTTGTTACTTCACCGCCAACTGAACCGTTAGAACGAGATGCTGTATTAGACCCTAAGCTTACACCAAATTCTTGTGCAATCTCATATTTAAATTGTTCAAGCGCTTGCTCTGCACCTGGAACTAATAATTTGTTTGTTTTTACCATGTTGATACACATCCTTATGAGTAGTCCAGTTCAGCTAAGTTCTTATCTAAACTGGTAACGTTATTTTATGTGGAAATGACGTAGTCATACGCGGAAGTAATCGGTGCGATTAGAAGTTCTTGGATAGAAAAAAGAGTAGCAAATTTGCTACTCTTTTTTTAGTATTGTCGCTGTTCCTTCCACGACAATATCATCTGATTGATTATATATGTTTGTTTGCAACGTAATGATTTTTTTATCGTCACGCTTCTTAATAACCTCTGCCACAACACGAAGTGTATCACCGATTTTGACAGGGGCACGGAATGAAACATTTTGGGATAAATAAATCGTATTTTTGCCTGGGAGTTTCGTTCCAAGGATGGTAGAAATAAAACTCGAAACGAGCATACCGTGAGCAATACGTTCTTTAAACATTGTTGTTTTTGCAAAAGAATCTAAAATATGAATAGGATTCACATCTCCAGTCAATTTTGCAAAATTGATAACATCTTCATCCGTAATTGTTTTTGTAAGGGATGCTTGATCACCGACTTGAATCTCATCATAACGAAGCTCCGGAACAGTTTGTGCTTCTTGAAATGGATTCATTTTGTCCTCCTTCTTTTCCATATCGAAAAATGCTAGCCATCTTGATGTAGTAGGAGGAAGAAAGAGTTTTGTTTGTGCTGCAGTTAGCTCCCACATTTTTCTTACTTGATGGAAGTAAATAGATTTTTTGAATTTTCCTCGAACTTTTTTGCGAGTTCCAACTGTTTTGACTTGAACTCTTCCAAAAAACCCTCTAACTGTTTTTGAGCCTCTTCACGTTGTAATTGTTGTTGCTCAATAAATTGTTTTGTTGTTTCTTCAAATTGACCGCTTGTTTGTGTAAGGATTGACAAAGATGTTTTTGTAGGAGAAACAGTAAGTTGCTGCATATGAGCAGAAAGTTCCTTCCACTTGTCTTGCCACTCGTTAATTTGATCATTTAAGGAGTTTCCAGTTAATTGTTTCACGTAATCTGTATATTGGTTATTGAACTGAGCAGTGAGTTGTTGTAGTTCTTTTTCTAGTTCATCTACTCCTGATGTTAATTTATGCAAAGCGTCTTGTTGTTGTTTTAATGTTTCTAAAGTAAGTTGCTCTAATTGTTTCCCAGCTGAAGAGAAAAGGGAAAGTGATTGAGACCAGTTTTTCCAAAATGCATCGACTAATTCGTATGGTTTAGTTTCCATTGTTTGACCCCCAAATGTTTTTTTGCATATTGTGAACGCAGATTACTCTGCTGTACCACCAGGTGAAGATGAAGAATCCTTTTCATCCTTTTCTGGAGAAGTAGAAAATGGAAAGAATGCATTGGTGTATAACGTGAAAAACGTTCGCAACATATTTTGATAATGTTCAAAAGAAGTCGCACATGTTGTTAAATATTGCTCTCCATATTCAGTTAAAGAATAAATTCTTTTTGCCGGCCCTCCATCGCTTGTATCCCAAGTAGAAGAAATAAGGTTTTCTTTTTCTAATTTGCGTAGTGTTCTATAAACATTACCTTGGTCAACAGAAGAAAAGCCGATATCCATTAGCATTTGAATAAGTTTGTAACCATGAAGACTCCAGTCTTTTAGACAGAGAAGTAAGAAGGGAACTAAGAAGTTTTTTGGCATGGAGTTTGGTTGTTTCGCTTGGTTGTTCTCCAAACTTTCGCGTTGTTCTGGTTCATTTTGTAGCATGATTGTGCATCACCTCATGAATCAGTTAGATGGAATTTTTTGCTTATAAGTGCAATTTACACCTATCTGTTTTTAAAGTCAACACATTTGTTAGAAAATAGAAAAAAATAAAATATAGACTTGAAGTTTTATTCAGAATATTAGAAAATAGTGAATAGGTTGAATTGTTTCAAAAACGAAAAAGGGAGTGTAGGTAAAGTGATTGATCAAAAATTCGATCCACTACAAGCATGGAAAAATGCTTATGAACAAACCGAAACATTTTGGGGAAAAGCGCTCAATGAAACAATTAAAACAGAAGAATATTCTGCTTGGATGGGCAGCGTTCTAGATTTGAATTTGTTTTATCAAAAAGCATTAAATGATACGACAAAAAACTATTTAGAACAAGTAAATGTGCCGACGAAAGAGGATATCGCAAGAGTGGCTACGCTTGTTATTAACTTAGAAAATAAAGTAGATAACATTGAGGAGTTTCTAGAGGAGAAAGTAGATTCTTTAGGACAAGCTCCTACATTAAAGCGTGATGTGACGAAAGTGAAACAAGATATTCGTACGCTTGAAACAAAAGTAGATCAAATTTTAGAATTGCTAGAAAAGCAAAATGCAGTACTAGCTAAACTACAAGTACCTGTAAAAGAAGAGATAAAGCCTGCGAATAAGCCGGAAAATAAAAAATGATAAAAGCGCTTGTTTATAACAGGTAAAAGAGAGAGGGAGAATCTCTTTCACGTGTAAACGGCGAAACATAATTATATAGGGACTCTACAGTATGAGTACCAAAATGATTCATAACAATCGTTCACAAATTCATTTAAGGGGGAAAAGAAATGGTTCAATTAAATGGCAAAGTAGCAATCGTAACAGGTGGAGCAAAAGGGATTGGAAAAGCAATTACAGTAGCATTAGCACAAGAGGGAGCGAAAGTAGTTATTAACTATAATAGCAGTAAAGAAGCAGCTGAAAATTTAGTAAATGAACTAGGAAAAGATGGACATGACGTTTATGCAGTGCAAGCGGATGTTTCTAAAGTAGAAGATGCAAACCGACTTGTAGAAGAAGCTGTGAATCATTTTGGTAAAGTTGATATTCTTGTTAATAATGCTGGTATTACAAGAGATCGTACATTCAAAAAGTTAAATCGTGAAGATTGGGAGCGCGTAATTGACGTGAATTTAAGTAGCGTATTTAATACGACAAGCGCGGTTCTTCCATACATAACGGAAGCGGAAGAAGGAAGAATTATTAGCATTTCTTCTATTATTGGCCAAGCAGGTGGATTTGGCCAAACAAACTACTCAGCAGCAAAAGCGGGTATGTTAGGATTTACAAAATCATTAGCGTTAGAACTTGCAAAAACAAATGTCACTGTAAATGCAATTTGCCCTGGATTTATTGATACTGAAATGGTAGCAGAAGTACCAGAAGAAGTACGTCAAAAAATCGTTGCAAAAATCCCGAAAAAACGTTTTGGTCAAGCTGATGAAATTGCAAAAGGTGTAGTATACCTATGCCGTGACGGTGCGTATATCACAGGTCAGCAATTAAACATTAACGGCGGATTATATATGTAATGAAGTAAGAAAAAAGTGCATATCCATAGCAGGAATGCACTTCTTTTTTTAGAAGGAAATCGACCAAAAAGGAGATAGGAAAATGACTACATTCGCAACAGAATGGGAAAAGCAATTAGAGCTATACCCAGAAGAGTACCGAAAAGCATACCGCCGAGTGAAAAGGGCGAGTGAAATTTTATTACGTGAACCAGAGCCGCAAGTAGGATTAACGCCGAAAGAGGTTATTTGGACGAAGAATAAGACGAAGCTTTATCGCTACATTCCAAAACAAGAAAAAACACAAAGAGTTCCAATTCTGTTAATATATGCTCTTATTAATAAACCATATATTATGGATTTAACTCCTGGAAATAGTTTAGTGGAATATCTAGTGGATCGTGGTTTTGATGTGTATATGCTTGATTGGGGCACATTTGGTTTAGAAGATAGTCATTTGAAATTTGATGATTTCGTGTTTGATTATATTGCAAAAGCAGTAAAAAAAGTAATGCGAACTGCAAAAGCGGACGAGATTTCTTTACTTGGTTATTGCATGGGTGGAACGCTAACTTCCATTTATGCAGCACTTCATCCGCACATGCCAATTCGTAATTTAATTTTCATGACAAGTCCTTTTGATTTCTCTGAAACAGGATTGTATGGTCCTTTATTAGATGAGAAATACTTCAATTTAGATAAAGCGGTTGATACATTTGGAAATATTCCGCCAGAAATGATTGATTTCGGAAACAAAATGTTAAAACCAATTACGAACTTTGTTGGTCCATATGTTGCTTTAGTAGATCGTTCAGAGAATGAGCGCTTCGTCGAAAGCTGGAGATTGGTTCAAAAGTGGGTTGGTGATGGTATTCCGTTCCCAGGTGAATCATACAGACAGTGGATTCGTGATTTTTATCAAAATAATAAACTGGTTAAGGGTGAACTTGTTATTCGCGGACAAAAGGTAGACCTTGCAAATATTAAGGCGAATGTCTTAAATATTTCCGGGAAACGTGATCATATCGCTTTGCCATGTCAAGTAGAAGCGTTACTAGACCATATTTCTAGCACAGATAAACAATATGTATGTTTACCGACAGGGCATATGTCTATTGTTTACGGTGGAACAGCTGTAAAACAAACATATCCGACGATTGGAAATTGGCTTGAAGAGCGTTCTAATTAAAAATAAAAAAATCCAACTAGCCTATGTTAGTTGGATTTTTTTATGGGAAATAACAAAACATAGAAAGGAGAAATTTATATTTTAGGAGTATGATTATGAAACTTATGACCGGTAAGTTGTTTTGGAATACAGGAGTTTCTGTACCTTGTTATCCACCGTTAGAAAGTGATATGATATGTGATGTACTTGTAGTCGGAAGTGGCGAAGCAGGTGCTCATATAGCGCATTCGTTAGCGAAAATTGGTATGAGTGTTACTCTTATTGAAAAAAGAGCAATTGCGTGTGGTAGCACAGCTGCTAATACAGGTTTACTACAATTTCTTCATGATAAATCGTTAACTTCTCTTATTCATACATTTGGTAAAGAAAAAGGGGTACGAGCATATAAGCTTTGTTATGAAGCGCTAAGAACAATGGAAGAGGTTATACCGACTCTTGATATTGATTCCCATTTTATTCCGCGAAATAGTTTATATTATGCAAGTAAAAGTGAGGATGTCTCATTTTTACAAGAGGAATATAATACGTTACAGAATTATGGATTTCCAGTTGAATATTTTACAGAAGCTGATATTAAGAAACGTTATTCTTTTGCAAAACAAGCAGCGTTATATATGCAAGGTGATGCTGAGGTGAATCCGTATTTACTAGCGCATAGTTTTTTGCATAAAGCAAACCAAATGGGAGCTAATATATATGAACATACAGAGGCAATACATATAAAAAAACACCAAAATGATTTAATTTGTTACACGAAAACAGGAAATCAAATTGTAGCAAAGAATATTATTATGGCGACAGGTTATGAAGCGCTTTTTGGAAAGAAAGAAAAGAATACAACAGTAGAAACTTCTTATGCAATTGTAACAAATGAAATAGATCAGTTTGAAGGCTGGCATGAGCGATCGTTAATTTGGGAAACGGCACGGCCCTACTTATATTTTCAAACGTATCGAAACCGCATTATTGTAGGCGGATTAGATGAAGCGATGCAAATTCAAACAATCGGTGATACGAAATTATTGCATAAGCGTGATATCCTTATTAATATTGTAAAAGAACTGTTCCCGCAGTATAAAAATATACAGGCAGACTACTATTGGGCAGCCGCATTTGGTGGTACTCATGATGGTCTCCCCATTTTAAAAGAAGACGAAAAGATACATAATTTGTTTTACGCATTGCCGTATGGAGGTAATGGAACTGTATATGGAATGGTCTTTGCCAAATTATTTGAGCAGTTATTTACAAATAAAGAAAGTAAAGATTTTTCTTTATTTAATCGATAGAAAAAAGGTAGCGAAGTGATGGAATGAGAGATATAAAAAAGTTTTTACAAAAATTACGTCCTGTACAACTCATCGTTTTGTTTTATTTATTAGCGGTAGTTGTATCGGTAATATTGCTTAGTTTCCCGTTTGTTACGAAGGCTGGTGTGAAATGGACATTTATAGATGCCCTCTTTACATCTGTTAGTGCGGTAAGTGTTACGGGACTGTCTGTTGTTACGATTTCAGATACATTTACTACGGCAGGAATTATTATGTTAGCCCTTATTTTACAATTAGGCGGCTTAGGGATTATGGCACTTGGTACGTTTGTTTGGATTATAACGGGGAAAAAAATCGGTTTGCAGAGAAGAAGACTCATTATGGCAGATCATAATCAAGGGAATTTATCAGGCCTTGTAGAATTGATGCGTTCTATTTTAATTGTAATTATTTCGATAGAACTTATTGGAGCAATACTATTAGGTACAAGATTTCTACTTTATTTTCCAACTTGGCAAGAAGCTTATTTCCACGGTTTCTTTGCCGCTGTTAGTGCAACTACGAACGGAGGATTTGATTTAACTGGACAATCACTAATTCCGTACAAAAAAGATTATATTGTGCAAATGATTCATATGTTGCTTATTATTTTAGGAGCGATTGGCTTCCCGGTGTTAATGGAAGTAAAACAATTCTTTAGTAAAAGGCGACAGCAACTATTCCGCTTTTCGTTATTTACAAAATTGACGACAACGACATTTTTTGCACTCGTTATCGTTGGAACAATTATGATTTTTCTACTAGAACGAAATCAGTTTTTAGCAGGAAAGTCATGGCATGAAACAGTTTTCTATACATTATTCCAATCTGTGACGACGCGAAGTGGTGGACTGGCTACAATGGATATACGTGAATTGTCACAACCGACGCTTTTATTTATGAGTATATTAATGTTTATAGGGGCATCTCCAAGTTCGGTTGGGGGCGGAATACGTACAACAACATTTGCTGTTAGTATATTGTCACTATACACCTTTGCAAGGGGCGGTAGAACAGTTAGAGTCTTCAAACGTCAGTTACATGAAGAGGATGTACTGAAAGCATCTGTCGTTATGACGATGGGGATTTTGTTATGTGCTACTGCGCTATTCGTTTTATCTATTACGGAAAATGTACCGCTTATGAGCTTAATTGTTGAGGTTTGTTCTGCTTTCGGAACGACAGGACTATCAACAGGTGTTACGCCTGATTTAACAACTATTGGGAAACTTGTACTCATTGTGCTTATGTTTATCGGACGCGTTGGTATTTTAACATTTATTTTAGCTAGTGGTGGAAGGGAACAACCACCTCGCTATAAATACCCGAAAGAACGGATTATTATTGGATAGTATGAAACCATTCTACCTATGTTAGGTAGAATGGTTTTTTAGTCGTTAATGCCAAATTGTGGATGCATAAAAGCTTCATTTTTATTATCTGATTCGTTTTTTAGCAACTCTTGATTTTCTTCTGAAATCCACCCAATATCATTTGTAGGATGGATCCACTCATCACCAGCCATAATGGCAGGATCTACTTCATCACTCCAATTGTTAAGTGGACTGTTCTCGGAATTATATTTACTGTCTCCAATTACAACATCATATGGATTCACAAAAGGTTGTTGCATCGTTTTTCCTGTTCCTTTAAAAGATGGAAAATTCATTTGATGCGGGAGCGTTTCGTCTAAAATTGGTGATTGAATCTTTTCTTTTTTCTTCAAAATCATCGCTCCTTTTTATAATGATTTCTTCATACGTAGTATTTCCATCGAACGCCTCTTATGTACTTGTTAACACTTGCCAGTAATAATTATTTTAAATTGTTTCAAACTAGAGTAGAAAGTGATTTCTTGAGAGCAGGTGAATGTATTGGTAAAAAGAAAAGTAAAACAAAATGCGGCAATCAATAATAATAAAACTCCGAAAGAAAGCTTACCAGATGCAGAATTTGCATTAGAGTATGAAGGAGAAAATAGCGCAAAGTATGCTAATCGTAATTCAAAAAAAGGGAAACAAAAATGAGGCGTTTTTTACAAACGCCTCATTTTTTTGTGGGATTATAAAGGTTTTTTTAATTATTTGTAAATTTAGTGTTTTCTATTAGCAGAAAAATGCGAAAAAACATAGAAGTAGCAACGTATTACACAAAAACAAACAACAAACAAAAGATTAATGTTGGTTTAATACTGCTTTTACACTAGTTGTTTATATTTGAGTTGTACATAAGATTTGTAAAAGGAGAGAGAAACAGTGAAAAAAACAATCTTTAAAGCTGTAGCGACTGGAATGGTATTTTCGTTATTAATGGGGTGTGGTGCAAAGAAGGAAGAAAGTGCTGGAGCGAAAGTGAAAGATGAAAAATTATCTGGATCATTAACTGTTTACACAGCAATTGAAGAAGAGCTTGTACCAATTTATCTTGATTCCTTTAAAAAGAAATATCCTGATGTGAAATTAAACATTGTACGTGATTCAACAGGAGTTATTACTGCGAAATTGCTAGCTGAAGGGAAAAATACACAAGCAGATGTTGTATGGGGAACTGCGGCATCAAGTCTATTAGCTTTAGATAAAAAAGATATGTTAAAAGGATACTCTCCAAAAGGAACAGATCGTGTTCTTCCGCAATTTAAAGATGATAAGCAACCTGAAAAATGGGTAGGAAATACTGCATTTATGACGGGGATTGCTGTAAATAAAGAAGAATTAAAGAAGAAAAATTTACCGATGCCAGAATCATATGAAGATTTAACGAAACCAGAGTATAAAGGAACACTTGTTATGCCACATCCAGCATCATCTGGAACAGGGTTTTTAACAGTTTCTGCATGGCTACAAATCATGGGTGAAGATAAAGGCTGGGATTACATGAAGAAACTTCATGATAATATGGCAAGTTATACGCATTCAGGATCAAAACCAGCAAAATTAGCAGGAGCAGGTGAATATCCAGTCGGTGTATCAATGGTTTATAGTGCTTTAAAAGAAAAACAAAAAGGTGCCCCAGTTGAAGTTGTACTGCCGAAAGAAGGATTAGGATGGGAAGTAGAAGCGAACGCACTTATTAAGAAAGATAATGCGAAAAATGATAAATTAGCGCAAGCATTTTTAGATTGGGCAATTACTGATGATGTAATGAAGTTATACTTTGAGAAAAATGGATTTGCGACAATTAAAAATGACTATAAACTTCCAGAGGGATTCCCGAAAGATGTTACTGAAAAATTATATAAAAAGAATGACTTTAAATGGGCAGCAGAAAATCGTGACAAAATTTTAGAAAAATGGGAAAAAGAGTTTGGCCAAAAAGCAGAACCGAAAAAGTAAGTGAGTGGGAGAGAGAAAAATGAGCGAATATTTATCAATTCAACACATTCAAAAACAGTTTGATGCATTTACAGCGTTAAAAGATATTTCTTTTACTGTGAACAAAAATGAGTTTGTTTGTTTATTAGGCCCAAGTGGTTGTGGGAAAACGACGTTGCTTCGCATTTTAGCGGGACTAGAGGAACCAACGACTGGCAGTATAGCTGTGAATGGAAAAGATATTACAGCATTGCCTCCTGGAAAGAGAAACTTCGGAATGGTTTTCCAATCGTATGCTTTATTTCCGAATTTAACAGCACTTGAAAATATTGAATACGGCTTAAAGACAAAAAAATATGGGAAAGCAGAAGTGAAAGAGAAAGCGCTAGATGCGTTAAAACTTGTAGATTTGCTGAATGTAAAAGATAAATATCCTGCTCAAATGTCTGGTGGACAACAGCAGCGAGTAGCACTTGCACGTGCGCTCGCTCTGTCTCCAGATATTTTGTTACTCGATGAGCCGTTATCAGCTTTAGATGCAAAAGTGCGTGAAAAATTACGTAGAGAAATGCGTGATTTGCAAGAGGAAATAGGAATAACGACGATTATGGTAACGCATGATCAAGAAGAGGCATTAACGATGGCTGATAAAATTGTTGTAATGAATCATGCGGAAATTATGCAGATTGGAACACCAGAGGAGATTTATCAAAGACCAGCCAATCCGTTTGTGGCAGATTTTATTGGTTCTATTAATTTCTTTTCGAAAAATAACGAAGAACATGCAATTCGTCCTGAACATGTAACAATTGTACAAAAGGAAGGTATTAAAACAGTTGTGGAAAGTATGGAATTTCGCGGATCCGTATATCGGACGGAAGTGCGAGTCATAGAAGAAAACACACACCTTTATAATGAGAAAATTGTAGTGGATATATTAGCATCAGAAGTAGAAGCAACCGCTATTAGAAAAGGAAAGCCGATTCAAATCTCTTTCTCAGAAAATCATATGTTGTCATATGGAAAGAAGGTCATTGTATAGATGGAGATGTTAGAAAACTATAAGGTAGAAAGTACGAAAAAAAAGATTAAGAGAAGTATTGGGAAAGAGGAATGGATCCAAAGGCTCGTAATTATCGGTATGATCCTTTCCTTCCTTATCATACTTGTATTGCCGCTATTACAAATATTTACACAAGCTTTTTATAATAAAGATGGAGTTTTCATTGGTTTAGCGAATTTCAGTAAATATTTCACAACACCAACTTTAGTTCAGTCTTTACAAAATACAGTATGGATTTCGGGCGCAACAACAATTATTTCAGTTGCAATCGCATTCGTTTACGCATATGCAATTGCCCGTACGAATGTTTTTGGAAAGCGTGTATTTCAGTATGTAGCGTTATTACCATTGTTCGCACCAACGATGATGCACGGTATAGCACTTACATATTTATTTGGTAATCAAGGGCTAGTAACGAAAGGGATGTTTGGGTTATTTGAAGGTATACAAATCCCTTTATATGGACCAGTAGGAATTGTAATAGCTGAAGTTATGTATACATTTCCGCAAGCATTTCTTATATTGCTAATTGCCTTTCAAGGATCTGATTATCGATTATATGAAGCTTCTAATATGTTAGGGGCGAGTAAAACAAAGCAATTTTTCACGGTTACTTTACCTAGTGTAAAGTACGGATTAATTAGTGCAATGTTTGTTGTGTTTACACTTAGTTTTACTGATTTTGGGGCACCAAAAATTGTTGGTGGGCAATATAATGTGCTTGCTACTGACGTATACAAACAAGTAATTGGACAGCAAAATATGCCGATGGGTGCAACTGTCGGAATGATTTTATTAATCCCAGCTATATTCGCATTTGTAGTTGATCGTATTACGCAAAGAAAGCAGGCGAATTTCTTATCTTCAAAAGCAGTACCATACAGAATAATAGCTAATAAGAAAAGAGATGTAATCTCATTCATATATTGTAGTGTAATTACACTTATGATCATTCTATTATTTGTTGCAGTTGGTATTGCTGCAAGTGTGAAAGTATGGCCATATAATATGAGTTTTACATTTGAGCATTTTAATTTTTCGAGTTTAACAGGAGATGGACTTGAAGCATTTAAAAATAGCGTAATTGTTTCAGCAGTTACAGCAGTTATTGGGGCGATTTTAACATTTGTATTCGCATATGCAATTGAGAAAATAGACCAGCTACAATTTTTTAGAAAAACAGGTTACTTTTTCTCTATAGTGCCGTTAGCGATACCAGGTTTAGTACTCGGATTAGGATATGTCTTTTTCTTTAGTCAACCAACGATTCAAATTCTGGGACTATCAGTAACGAATCCGTTTCATTCTTTATACGGAACAATCGCTGTGTTAGTACTAGTAAATATCATTCATTTTTATTCTGTAACATTTGTCACGGCAACGACTGCCTTAAAGAAATTAGACCGTGAGTTTGAGCTTGTTTCGCAATCAATGGGTATTCCGTTTTATAAAACATTCTTTAGAGTAACAGTACCAATGTGTTTACCAGCAATTTTAGAAATGGTGATGTACTACTTCGTAAATTCGATGGTAACTGTGTCAGCAGTTGTATTCTTATATGCAGCTGATTTTAAACTAGCTGCCGTATCAATCGTAAATATGGATGATGCAGGAAATGTAGCGCCAGCAGCTGCAATGAGTGTACTTATTGTTATTACAAATATTGTAGTGAGAGTTGTATATGAATGGGGAACGAAAGCACTTCGTAACCGAACTTCGCAATGGCAAAAAAGATAAATAAGAAGGGTGATGGACAGAATGAAAATTGAAGCAGTTATTTTTGATTGGGCAGGTACGACAGTTGATTACGGATGTTTTGCACCACTAGAAGTATTCATGAAGATTTTTCATAAACGCGGCGTTGAAATTACAGTAGAAGAAGCACGTAAGCCAATGGGATTATTAAAAATAGATCATGTAAGGGCACTAACAGAAATGCCTCGTATTGCGGATGAGTGGAAGCGTGTCTTCGGTCAATTACCAACAGAAGTAGACATTCATGAGATGTATGAAGAGTTTGAAGAAATTCTCTTTTCTATTTTGCCAAGTTATGCTACGCCGATTGAGGGGGTAAAAGAAGTAATCGCTTCTTTACGTGAGAGAGGCATTAAAATCGGTTCAACAACTGGTTATACGAGAGAAATGATGGATATTGTTGCAAAGGAAGCAGCGTTACAAGGATATAAACCTGATTTTCTTGTTACGCCAGATGATGTTCCAGCAGGCCGTCCATATCCATGGATGTGCTATAAAAATGCAATGGAACTTGATGTGTATCCGATGAACCATATGATAAAAGTAGGGGACACAGTATCAGATATGAAAGAAGGTAGAAATGCTGGAATGTGGACAGTTGGTGTAATTCTTGGAAGTAGTGAGCTCGGTTTAACGGAAGAGGAAGTGGAGAGTATGGATTCGGTAGAGCTTCGTGAAAAAATAGAAGTAGTTCGTAATCGGTTTGTTGAAAATGGGGCTCATTTTACGATTGAAACGATGCAGGAGCTCGAAAACATAATAGAACATATCGAGAAACAAGAACTAATTATTTCATAAAAGGGGCACTGGATCATGAATGAAAATCACTATTTATTATTAACACCAGGACCATTAACGACAACAAAATCAGTAAAAGAAGTTATGCTATACGATTGGTGTACGTGGGATGTTGAATATAATACGATGGTGCAAGAAGTAAGAGCTAAACTTGTATCGTTAGCGACGAAGGAAGAAGAGAAATATACAACAGTGTTAATGCAAGGAAGCGGTACGTTTTCAGTTGAAGCAGTAATTGGTTCTGTTATTCCGGCAAATGGGAAGCTTCTCGTTTGTACAAATGGTGCGTACGGTAAGCGCATCGTGCAAATGGCAGAGATGTTACAGATTGATGTAGTGGTCAGTCAAACAGAAGAGTGGGAACCTACTAATATTGTAGAAGTAGAAAAGTTATTGCAAGAAGATAAAGAGATTACGCATATTGCAGTTGTTCATTGTGAAACAACGACAGGTATTATAAATCCAATTGTAGATGTATGTAAATTAGGAAAGCAGTATGGAAAGGTTACAATTGTTGATGCGATGAGTAGTTTCGGCGGGATTGAAATAGACATTGCTGATTTACAAATTGATTTTTTAATTAGTAGTGCAAATAAGTGTATTCAAGGGGTTCCTGGATTCGGATTTGTAATCGCAAAACGTGATGAATTATTGAAGTGTAAAGGAAAAGGACGTTCTTTATCTCTTGATTTATATGATCAATGGGAAACGATGGAAAAACAAAATGGGAAATGGCGTTTTACTTCACCTACACATGTTGTACATGCTTTTTATCAAGCACTACTTGAACTAGAAAAAGAGGGGGGAGTGAGAGCGCGTTACAATCGATATTACAACAATCAAAAACTACTAGTGAATAGAATGGGAGAAATCGGATTTAAGCCACTAGTAGATGAGAAATATCAATCTCCTATTATTACATCTTTCATTTATCCAAAAGAGGGGTTCGAGTTTCAACAGTTATATAACGAATTAAAGCGTTATGGATTTGTTATTTACCCTGGAAAAATTTCGAAAGTAGATACGTTTCGCATTGGAAATATCGGTGATGTACATGAAGAAGATATTAATCGCTTAGTTGATAGTATTGCTAAAGGAGCTGTTATTGGATGAAAGTATTTTGCTTAGGTGGAGCAGGTAAAATTTGTCGTGAAGCTATTTTGGATTTAGTTCAATTTTCATCTTTTGAGACGATTACAGTAGCTGATTTTAACGAGGAAGAGGGCCGTAAAGTAGTAGAATGGCTCAACGATCCTCGTGTTGATTTTGTAAAAGTAGATGTAACGAATCACGAGGATACGGTTGCAAAAATGATTGGTTATGACATTGTAATGGACGGTACGACGATAAAGCTAAACGGATTGTCGACCCGCTGTATTGCAGAAGCAGGGTGTCACGGTGTGAACTTAAATGGATTTGGTGAAGAAAATGAATCGCATGCTATATTTGTTCAAAACGAAAAAACATGTTTACCTGGATTTGGCATGACGCCAGGTGTAACGCAAATGATGGCAATGCATGCAGCAAATCAACTGGATACTGTAGATACGATCCGCGTAAGTCACGGTTCGTATCGTCCGATTGCTTTTTCTGCATCAATTACAGAGACAACGACATATGAATATGATCCACATTTACCATCGCGTACAGTGTATGAAGATGGTGAATTTAAGCAAGTACTTCCGTTTGCGCGTCCAAGAGAAATAGAATTGCCAGCGCCTTATGGTAAGACAACGCAGTATATAATCCCGCATTCTGAAACAATTACGTTAGCAAAGGCACTAGAAAATAAAGGTATCAAACTGATAGAGACGAGAGGAACTTGGCCAAAGCAAAATATGCAACTTGTACATGCTTTATATGATTACGGCATATTGCGTAATGATCAGATTGAAATAAATGGGAAAGAAATTGGTATTATGGATTGTATTTCGCAGTATTTATTACAATCGAAAGAAGGACAAGAAACAGAGGTTTATGGTTATGCACTTCATGTAGAAGTAATAGGTATGAAAAATAATGAGAAGCAAAGACATGTATTATATCATACACATCCGTTATCTGATGGCTCTGTTGTAGGATGGGAAAAATTAAGAGCTTATACGAGAAACGTCGGTATTCCATTTGGGATTGCTGCAGAGTTAATTGCAAATGGAAATGTAAATAGGGTGGGTGTTGTTACGCCTGAAGAAGCTTTTGAAAATCCACAATTGATTTTTGATGAGCTAGCAAAGCGCGGTATTCATATTCATGAAAAAGTTTCTGCTTATAAAGAAAATTACAACCTTGTATAAATAAGGAAGTTTATGAGGGAGATATAAATGAGGTGAAGCTATGTCTGTAGTAGGAGAAGAAAGAAAGCGAACCATTCTTGAAAAGGTAGAATTTAAAGGGAAAGTAAAGGTTTCAGAATTAGCGAGAGAATTTGCTGTATCAACAGAAACGATTCGTCGATATTTAGAAGAATTAGATCGTGAAAAGAAGTTGAAAAAAGTGTATGGTGGAGCTGTTCAACTTCCAGGCGCTGGGGTAGAGGCACCAATGTTAGAAAGAGAAATGCTACATATAGAAGAGAAGAAAAGAATTGGTTATAAAGCAGCGACATTTGTAGAAGATGGTGATGTCATTGCAATTGATGATGGAAGTACACCGCTTCAAATGGTTCCATACCTTGTTCATCGTAAAAACTTAACGATTGTAACAAGTTCATTTCCAGTCGCAACACAATTAATTTCTTCTATTAATAAAAAGATGTTTCACGGTGAAGTTTTATTTATAGGTGGAAAAGTATCTCCAAAGCATTCGCGTGTATCAGGGTCTATTTCTCAGCAAGTAATACAGCAATTCCATTTTCATAAAGCGTTCGTTTCGATTGATGGGCTATTACCTAGTTTTGGAGTTTCCAGCTTTGAATTAGAGAAAGCGAAATTGTCAGAGGCGATGATGAAATTAGCTGAGAAAACATATATTTTATGTGATCATACGAAGGTAGGCGTGAAAGGGAATTATCGTATAGCAGCATTTTCACGTATTCAACATGTAATTTGTGATAAAAAAATGCCATATAGTTTTGAAGAAGAACTTATGAAGCATAATATTCAGTGGACAGTTTGTTAAATACAGTGAAAGTACCTAAACTCCCGCCTAATTTTTAGGAGGGAGTTTTATTGTCTGTAAATCGTAAAATAAAAGATTTGCATTTATGCAAAAAGTGGACACATTTTCTCATCTCTTTCATATAATTTACCAATACAAAAAAAGTTGGTCGAAGGAAAGAAGGGAGAACATGTCAGAACGAATATATAATAAACTTGTATTGTACGCGAATATTTTGCAAAAAATCGGTGTCATCAATGAGAAGGAAAAAAGTGAAATTCTTCATACGATAGGTAAAAAAGCCCTTTGAATAAAGGGCTTTTTATTATTTATCTTTAAAAATATAAATTTAATGTAATATTCTCATTGACAATGATAATGAGATTCATTATCATTTATTTGTGGATAATTGATAAGTATTATCAATTATAAAAATTATATATGATAGGGGATATTATTTTGAAAAAAAATTATATGAAGGCGCTAGTAGTAGCGACAACATTAGCAATTCCATTTGCTACGTACTCTACTCCAGCATTAGCAGCACTAAAAGTTGAAGCAAATCAATCGGTAGCAGCAGCGAGTGATTGCACGTATGATACTGAGATTAAAATATATAAGGATCAAAAAGACGAGCCATCTATGGTTTCTCAATATATAAAAGATCCTAAAGTAACAATTGCAGCTGGCAAAAAAATTGTCACTGTAACAATGCAAGATAGCGATTATTTTCAATATCTTAGAATAGAAGATAGAAACCAGCCTGGTGTATTTCATGATGTGAAAGTTTTGTCAGAAGATAAGAGGAAGAATGGAACGAAAGTAGTTCAATTTGAAATTGGCGAGTTTGAGAAGAAGCACAATATGCAAATGCATATACTTATTCCAGCTATTGGATATGATCACAAATATCAAGTTCAATTTGAAATTAAAGATCCAACTGTAGGTAACAAAGAAACAGAGAAACCAGATGATAACTCTAATTCAGGCAATACGGAAACGGATAATCCAGTTGATAATCAAAACATGATAACAGATAACAAATTAAGAGAACTTGTTAATAAAAAAGTATTTAATAGAAAAGATTTAAATACACCAATTACGAAAGAAGAGTTATTACAAGTAAAGGATTTGTTTTTAAATACAAACGAGATACTTGATTATAGTGCATTAAAATATATGCCAAATTTAAAATCTTTAACAGTTGCGAATGCAAAGATAAAAGATCCGTCGTTCTTTGCGAACCTAAAGCAATTAAATCATTTAGCTTTGCGTGGTAATGAATTTTCAGATGTAACGCCACTTGTTAAGATGAATAATTTAGAGTCTCTTGATTTAAGTAATAATAAAATTACAAATGTTGCACCACTAACTGAAATGAAAAATGTAAAAACTTTATATCTATCAGGCAACCAAATAGAAGATGTAACAGCATTAGCAAAAATGGAACAACTAGATTACTTGAATTTAGCAAATAATAAAATTAAGAACGTTGCTCCATTAAGTGCTTTAAAAAATGTAACATACTTAACTTTAGCAGGTAATCAAATTGAAGATATTAGACCGTTATATTCATTACCTTTAAAAGATTTAGTATTAACGCGTAATAATGTTAAAGATTTATCGGGTATTGATCAAATGAATCAATTAAATAAATTATTTGTCGGGAAAAATCAAATTAAAGATGTGACACCACTTGCTAAAATGACTCAGCTTACAGAATTAGATTTACCTAATAATGAATTAAAAGATATTACTCCATTATCAAGTCTAGTAAACTTACAAAAGCTTGATTTAGAAGCGAATTATATTACAGACTTATCACCAGTGAGCAATTTGAAAAAATTAGTATTTCTAAGTTTTGTTGCAAATGAAATCCGTGATGTCCGACCAGTTATAGAACTAAGTAAGACGGCTTATATCAATGTCCAAAACCAAAAAGTATTTTTAGAGGAAACAGAAGTAAATAAAGAAGTAAAAGTACCTATATATGAAAAAGATGGTGAGATTTCTACGAAAATTCGTCTGAAGAGCGATAACGGTACGTATAGTAATGGTGTAGTGAAATGGAGTACACCAGGTGAGAAAGTATATGAATTTGGTGTGAAAGATCCATTTGCGGATACAGGAATCTTCTTTACAGGGTCTGTTATTCAAAATGTAGTAGAAAGTAAAGACGGTAATACATCTAAAGAAGATGAGAAAACAGAAGTGGTAGAATTTAAAGATGTACCAAAGGGACATTGGTCAGAAAAAGCAATTAATTACTTAGCGAAAGAAAAGTTATTTATAGGCTATGGAAATGGTGAATTTGGATTTGGTGATAACATTACTCGTGGACAAGTAGCTCTTCTAATACAAAGGTATTTAAAATTAGAAAATAATCTAGAACCAAAAACGGCATTTACAGATACGAAAGGAAATATGTATGAAACGGCTATTGATGCAGTGGTTCAAGCTGGTATTATGACAGGGTATGGAAATGATATATTCCGTCCAGATGGAGTATTAACTCGATATGAAATGTCAGTAGTACTACAAAGAGTATTTCAGTTAAAAGAAAATGAAAATAGTGCAGAGAATTTCAAAGATATACCAAATGGCCATTGGGCGAAAGGATATGTGAAAGCTCTAGTAGATAATAAAATATCAAAAGGTGACGGGGAAGGGAATTTTTTAGGAGATAATTTCGTAACACGTGAACAATATGCACAGTTTTTATATAATGCAATAAAGAAATAAAATGAAACTTTAATCAGTGGGGGTTTTGTTTATCCCCCACTGATTATTAGCCCTCACCAATCGGGCTTTTACGGGCAGAGCCCGATCCCCGCCTAACTTCTTTGCTTTCGCTGCATTTTGAGGTGGGGGTCTTACTGCCCAGCAAATAGCGGGATAAAAAGTGAGGAAAATGCACTATTCTTTAATTAAAGAATAGTGCATTTTTTTATGTACAAAATGAAATAGGCAATAGATAGGAGTATAGACATATGAATAGCCTATTTTAAAGAAGAACCGCGAAACTATATTGACAAAAAAGCATTCTCATGTGATAATTCAATTAAATTTTTAGAATAATCAAAAAATATTCCTTTTACATAGAAAGGATTCGAACCTTATATGAATATTATGCCGGGGGTGACGAAATGTTATTTTTTCTGAAGAAATGGAATGAATTAAAAGATGTGAAATCTGAATTGGCACTTCGTGATTGGTTTTATGGTACCAAAATTAGTTTGTCGCTATGTACGTCAAAAGAGCCGTTAACATTTTTAGTAAATGTTGAGGGAAGAGATAAAGGGCTATTTTCGGAAGAAGATTTTATTGTCGTAAATTGCATGTGCGAGTCAGTATTTGAAAATGAAGAAAAACCAGCTGCAGAGTCATTTATGCATGCGGATATTTATAAAAAAAGTAGTGCAGGATGTATTTTACAAGTGCAGACTGTAGATAGTCATTTAATATCAGAGTTATATGGAGAAGAAGGAGAAGTAACGTTCGATAAACGCAGTGTGGAACGTGTTTTCGGAAAAGAAGGTATAACAGAAATGACCATTCCAATTGTAGAAGATGAAAAAAAATTCGCTGATTTATTAGAAAGCAATGTTCCGAATTTCATTGAAGGTGGAGGAGTAGTTCTTGTTCATAATTACGGCATGATTGTGTGGGGAAAAACGCCAGAAGAAGCGAAAAAATGGCTAGAGGGTATAGAATATTTAATGAACTATCATGTGAAATTATTAATGATTAAGGGCGCAAGAAGCTCTGTTATATAAAAATGAATGTGATATGGCCACAAGTTAATAAATAAATGAAAGCGTTTTAAAAAAATAATTTCACTCATAAAATATAGGTCTCCTTATTATATATAGATTACATGTTGACATGTAAGGAGGAACATATTTTGCGAGTTAAATATCATTTTCTGCCAAAGCAGCAAGTAACATTTTGCAAAATAAATGATTCTGGTGAAGAGGCACTGCAAACGATGAACAAAACGGGATTTCGAGCCATCCCGGTATTAGCAGAAGATGAGAAGAAATTCACGGGTATTATTTATAAAGTAGATTTATTAGAAAAAAAATGCAATAGCGGATTAGAGCATGTAAGTGCAGGAGATATGCTTGACAATTCCAATGCATTTATTTTTGAAAAGGATTCCTTCTTCAGAGCCTTTTATGTGATTCGTCGGCTTCCGTTTTTAGCCGTGCTAAATGATTATAATGAATTTGTCGGTATGTTAACGCATTCGAATATATTTGATGTTATTGAAGATTCATTTGGTATGCGGACAGGTGGTTATATATTAACAATTGCAACACAAGATTGTAAGGGAACGATTAAAGAGCTTGGGACATTGTTAAAAGCATATAATATCGGTGGGTTGTTTACACTTGATAACGGTGATCAATATATCCGCCGCGTTATTGTAAATATATCAGATGAGTTAGATGAAACAAGATTAAAGCAATTAATCGGAAAAATAGAGAAAAAAGGATTCAGAGTGAGTCATGTAGATTATATTTAAGTTAAAAAGAAAAGTACCTATCTGTTATATATAGATAGGTACTTTTCTTTGTGAGTAATAAACTTTATTTTGAAACAGGAGGCGGGGATAATGCTAGATCAGATAAAAAAATAAAGTCTGCATGCTCACGAATTTTAGGGATAGAAGTTTCAATAACGCGTGATGTAATTTCACCTGGGGGGCCCACATGCCCGATAGCTACCATAATAGGTTTTTCTTGAATTTTTTTGATGAGTAATTGGGCTTGTTTTGAAATATGTCCTGCTGTATACACATCATCAAAAAATAGTTGGTTTTCAATAATAGGAACTCCTAATTCTTTTCCGATTTTTGGGACGACACTATTAGGATTAGTTTTACTATCTAAGTAAAATAAACCGTGTTTTTTACAAGCAGCAAGTATAAGGCGAACAATTCTTTCATCCGCTGTTACTTTTGACCCCATATGATTGTTCATTCCAATTGCATGCGGAACTTCTTGAATCGCTTGTTCAAGTCGGTTGTTTATTTCTTCATCGCTTAAATCGGTTGTAATTGCTTTCGGTCCAAGCCATTCTTTTTTACCTTTAATAGGTTCCATTGGCATATGTATAATAACTTCATGGCCTTTTTTATGGGCAGCTATTGCATCTTCTTTTGTGGAAGGAAGAAAAGGCATAACAGCAACAGTGAGCGGAATGGGAAGTGATAACATTTGATTAGTCCCCTTCATATTATTGCCGAAATCATCAATGACAATAGCAACTTTATTCGTATGAGCATTTGCTTGAATAGGAAATAAGAAGGACGGTAAAAACAAAACAATGATGAACAATGTAATCGTATATTTTCGCATATAAATATTTCCTTTCTATTGTTATCCCGCTATTTGTGGGTAGTAAGACTCCCACCTCAACATTGGGCTGGATAGGTGGGAGATTCACTGCCTATAAACGCACGATTGGTGAATGCTAATAATCAGTGGGGCTGAACAAAAAACACTGATTAAAGTTTCACTTTATCAATCATCATTATGTTTTGCTTTTTTATATAAATTAAACAAAAAATGTCGAAGAAAAGTAGGTGGAAAATTAAGAATCCCCGGTTTACGTAGAATTTGTAAAAAAAGAAGATGAAAAAAATGTCTATTATTGCGAATGTATTTACAAAGATAGAATAATTTGTAATAATTCTCAAAGTGAGGGTAAAGATTTGTAAATTACAGGGAGAAAATGTTAAAATTTCTGATTCTTCAAATTTGTATATGATTAAGTAGTTCAAAAGGTCAATGGAGAAGTGAAGTTGAGAGCATGGAAGTATAATAAGGGGGATATGGATGTTTACTGTAAAAAGGAAGTACACATTAGAAAAGCTTTCACGTGATATTCATATGAAACGTGAAGAAATGATTCAACTAGGATTAACAAGTGGGCTAAATAGTAGGGAGACAATTCAAGTTAGTCAAGAATTGGACAAGCTTATTTTACAATATCAGTGTTATAAAGAAAAACAAACACCGAAATGGTTTTCAATTATAAAAATACCAATTTTCCAAATCGGGTATGAAGGAAAATCAAATAATTTTTGGCGAATGCTTGTCACTGGTTTTATGAAATAAGTATAATTACCCTTATAGGATAAGGATAATTATACTATGTGTAACGGAATTTCGATATGAACTGTCGTTCCTTCGTTTTCTGTACTGTCAATAAAAATATGCCCATTATACATCTCTACAATTCGTTTACATATGACAAGTCCAAGACCTGTTCCAGTATCTTTATTAGTAAAGAACGGATGAAAGAGGTGTTTTTGAATATGTTGCGGAATCCCTTTTCCAGTATCTGTAATCTGCAATTGTGCGTGTGTTTCATTGTTTTTTACTACAATGGTTAGTGTATCACTAGAAGTCATGGCCTCAATTGCATTTTTTGTAATGTTTAAAACCACTTGTTTCATATGGTCTTTCGAACAACGGATATGAACAGGATGGTCTGGCAAATGTAAATGGAATACAATGTTATGTAAATTCGCCTCAGATTGAATAATTAATGCTACCTCATTTAGAATTGTTCTTACGTCATATGTTTGTTCGATGATGGCGGTTGGCTTGCCGAGAATAAGAAATTCACTTACAATTTCATTGATTCGCTCTATTTCTTGTTCAATTACGGAAAAGTAGAACTGATCTTGTTCATCTTTATATTTCTCTTTTAATAGAGCGACGAGTCCTTTAATTCCAGTAAGAGGATTACGGATTTCGTGTGCTGTACTTGCTGCAAAAGTTCCAACTAATTCAATTTTCTGTAGTTCATTTTGTTGTCTTTCAAGTTTTGTTTGACGTTTTAACAACATATATTGAGCAAGTAAAAATAAAATAGACATTAAAAATAAAGTAGCGATACACTCTATTGCAACCCACTGGTATAAGTTTTTTTGATGAATAGGTAATGGTGAAACAGAGACCTTCCAATTTAATCTTTGGAGTGGAGTAGTAAGCATATTAGAATGCGTATCACTTGTGTCATTATTATCATCGGTTAGAAAAACTACATCATGTTTATCAGTTACCTCAAAATGGTATTGTGGTTTAATGGCATTTAAAGAAGATGAAATGTAATCAAAGCGTAAACTAGCTAATAATAATCCTGAGAGCTCCTTCTGTTTATTGAATATGGGGGCAGCAATCATAATAGCTTTATGTCCAAGAACGCGATCAGTAATGACTGATGATACAGTGGTTTTTTTAGTTTGTAGAACGTCTTGAATATATTTACGGTCTGAAACATCTACGGGCTTTGATTCATCTTCAGATGCGATTGTAATGACCCCTTTTGGTGTAGCGTAATATAGACCAGAAAAGCGTGCATCGTTTCCATCTGTATCATGTACAATTTGTTTAATGCCATTTATATTACCAGTCTCGGTGCCTACAACTTTTGCAAGCATGTCTAAAGCAGAAATTGCTTCACCAAGATGATGATCTAAATAATCTCTATATAAAAAGAGAACTGTATGAGCGGATAATTTGTTTTCCTGTTTCATTTTATATGTATGATACGAATAAAATGTAGCACCAATCCCTATTGTCGGTAGGATAACAAGCAATATATATATAATTATGCTTTGGAATTTGACTTTCAAATGTGGTACTCCTTCTTTTTTTATTATCATTATATATAAACTATGTTAAAATTGTCATGTTTTTATTCAAGAATGATTCTTAATATATTAGGGGAGAGGAAATGGATGAGTGAATGCTCATTCGGAATTCACATGAAGTATGAAGTGGCATTTTCTTTTTATTGCTGAGAATTTAAGTGAAGGGTTGAAAGTTGTATGACATCAAATAATGAACGAGAAGATATTTCTCAATCTTTAAAAGTATTTATTGCATTATCTCGTGTACATCGTTCTGTTATGGATACTACAAATAAATCTATACAAAGTAACGGGTTAAATCCAACGGAATTTGCTGTATTAGAACTGCTATATCATAAAGGCGGTCAACCACTCCAGCAAATTGGTGAGCGCATTTTAATAGCCAGTGGCAGCATTACATATGTTGTAGATAAGCTGGAGAAAAAGGGATTAGTAAAGAGAATCCCATGCCCGAATGACAGACGTGTTATTTACGCGCAATTAACTGAGTCTGGCGAGAACTTTATTGCTTCTATTTTTCCGGGGCATGAGAAAGTTATACATCGGTCTTTTGAAATGTTAACGAAAGATGAAAAAGATGAATTACTTGATCTATTAAAAAAAATTGGGAAGTATGAAAAATAATAATATGTTCCAAAGGAGCTTTGGATAAATAAATCCAAGGCTTTTTTATTTGCAATGAACTCAGGGTAGTAACTGCCGAATTTTGTTGAAAATTAAGAGGGAATTCGGGAATACGTATTGAATTATAGTAAAGGTATGTAATGGAGAGGAGGCTCGTTCATGTCATTTAAAGACTATGAATATAAACGCCCAAATATTGAAGAGTTAAAAGAGAAATTTACTGTTGCTTTAGAGAAGTTTGATAACGCAAAAACTGTAGAAGAACAAAAACAAGTCATTCATTCAATTAATGAAATTCGCAACGATTTTGGTACAATGGGAAACCTTTGTTACATTCGCCATTCTGTTGATACGACGGATACTTTTTATAAGGAGGAGCAGGATTTCTTTGATGAATTCTCTCCAGTTGTACAAGGATATGGTACAAAATATTATAAGGCACTCATTAATTCTCCATTTCGTGAAGAATTAGAGGCGTATTATGGAAAACAATTATTTGCTCTAGCAGAATGTGATTTAAAAACATATTCAGATGAAGTCGTGAAAGATTTACAATTAGAAAATAAATTATCGTCGCAATATACACAGTTATTAGCATCTGCAAAAATTGACTTTGCTGGAGAAGAAAGAACGTTATCGCAACTGATTCCGTTTATGCAAGGAAAAGAAAGAAGCGAACGTAAAGCAGCAAGTGAAGCATACTACGGATTTTTAGCTGGAAATGAGGAAGAACTAGATCGTATTTATGATGAGCTTGTTAAAGTGAGAACGAAAATCGCAAAATCTTTAGGTTTCAAAAACTTTGTTGAACTTGGATATGCAAGAATGTACCGTACAGATTATAATGCGGAGATGGTGGCTAATTACCGTCAGCAAGTGCTGGATTATATCGTTCCCGTTACAACGGAATTAAGAAAGCGACAACAAGCACGTATCGGTGTAGAGAAGTTAGCTTATTACGACGAAAACTTTGAGTTTGCTACAGGGAACCCAACTCCAAAAGGAGATGCGGATTGGATTGTTGATCATGGAAAGACGATGTATAAAGAGTTATCGGCTGAGACAGATGAATTTTTCAATTTCATGCTAGATAATGATTTATTAGATTTAGTTGCGAAAAAAGGAAAAGCTGGTGGCGGATATTGTACATATATTGAGAATTATAAAGCGCCATTTATTTTCTCAAACTTCAATGGAACATCTGGTGACATTGATGTATTAACACATGAAGCAGGTCATGCTTTCCAAGTATATGAAAGTCGTAAATTTGAAATTCCAGAATATAATTGGCCAACATATGAAGCGTGTGAAATCCACTCTATGAGTATGGAATTTTTTACATGGCCATGGATGAAGCTATTCTTTGAAGAAGATGCAGATAAATATTACTTCTCTCACTTAAGTTCAGCACTTCTGTTTTTACCTTATGGCGTATCAGTTGATGAATATCAACATTATGTATATGAAAATCCTGAAGCATCACCTGAAGAGCGTAAGACAGCATGGCGTAACATAGAGAAGAAATACTTACCGCATCGTGATTATGAAGATAATGATTATTTAGAGCGCGGTGGTTTTTGGCAACGTCAAGGGCATATTTATAGTTCACCTTTCTATTATATTGATTACACGCTTGCTCAAATTTGTGCGCTACAATTTTGGAAACGTGCAAGAGATAATAGACAAGAGGCGTGGGAAGATTATGTGAATCTGTGTCAACAAGGTGGAAGTAAATCGTTCTTAGAATTAGTAGAAGTTGCAAATTTAACATCACCATTTGCTGAAGGCTGTGTGAAAAGTGTTATTACAGAAATTGAAGCATGGTTACATGCGATTGACGACACAAAATTGTAAAAAACATGCGCTTTTTTTCACATGTTTAACATCGACATAATGGGAAAATGATGAGATAATAAAAGAAAATTCAGAATACTAAAGAGGTGTTTCTAATAAGGAGCACCTCTTTTCACCAACAAAAGGGGGGAACAAGTATGCTTCAATCTAATATGGATGTGAGTTTAGAAAGTTTAGTAAACTCATTACAGTCTACCCGAAGCACGCTATTATCAGAAATTGAAATGTTAAATGATACAGAAGTGAATGTAAAGCCACGCCGTGATAAATGGAGTATTACTCAAATTTTACACCACTTGCATTTAGTTGAACAATCTGTCACGTCTGCCCTTGTATATGCTTTACAAAAAAACGAAAGAAACATGACTCCATTTAAAGACCTCCAACTTACGCTTGATCGCACACATAAACGAGAAGCTCCTCAGCAAATGCAACCAACAGAAACTTTAATGAAAAAACAGCAAGGAATTCAATTACTAGAACATTCACGACAAGAACTATTACACGCGCTTCATAGTGTTATAGATGAAAAAGATCTATTTGAAAATGGATTAAAGCATCCTGTTTTTAATGATCTGAATTTGTATCAATGGGTTCAATTTCTTGATTTGCATGAACAAAGACATCTTACGCAGTTAAAAGAGGCGAAACATGCAATTTTGCAACGCTAAAGTGGAAGAAGTGGGAAACCACTTCTTTTTTGATATGTGCATAGTTTTCTTTCTTATTTTGGAATACTACATGGAGAAAGAAAAGAAGGAGTTGAAAAAATATGTCTAAGAAGAAGCGAGAAGAGGAGCGCGCCTGGAAAGCGCATAAAGAAAATCAACAACCGCACGGAAAAGTGAAAGCTTTTGCTGAATTAGTTGAAGGAACAGAAAAAACGTGATGATTATTTCATCACGTTTTTTGTATGAGTGGAAAAGTTAATAAAAAGGTTGTACCGATTCCTTTTTCACTTATAATATCAATTTTTCCGTTCATAGCTTGAACAACACTGAATACGACCATCATTCCAAGTCCAGTGCCTTTTTCTTTCGTTGAATAGAAAGGCGAACCAAGACGTTTTACTTGTTCTGAATCCATACCGATTCCTGTATCTTTTATATATAACTGAATATGCTTATGATCAGGAACTAATGTGAAATAAAGATCACCGCCTTTTGGCATAGCCTCAATGCAATTTTTTAAAATATTTAATAAACATTGATTTAGTTTTTGTTTTTCTCCAGCGATAAAAAAAGAAGTGCTTTGCTTTATATAATGAGTACGTACATTTGTTAAATTAGCAAGCGGTGTAATTAACGACAATGCATGTAGTAATTCTTCTTCTAACTGTAATGTTTGTTCTTTTTCAATGCTTGGTTTGGCAAAAGTTAAATAATCTGTAAGAACATGATTTGCTTGTTCGATGCCGTTAATGGCAATGTCGATATATAATTTTCGTTCCTGCTCAGTGCATGTATCTGATTGTAACAGTTGTAAAAACCCTTTCGTTGAAGTTAATGGATTGCGAATTTCATGAGAGATAGACGCTGCCATTTCACCAATTAAATGAAACTTTTCAGCATTTATAAGTTCGTTTTGGAGACGAACTTGAGTTTGTAATATGTGTAGTAAATATAAAATTAGGATCGTACCAAGCATTGAACATAACTCATATACAATAATATGCGGTATATAATCAGTCTTATTTGTAACCTTTGAAAGAAAGAAAGGTATCCAACTAAATCCGTATGTGAGACTGTAGATAATAGCAAGTGTTATTTTTATACGATTAGAAGTTCGATTGAAAAATTTATATGTTAATAGTAGAACAATAAATAGAAGAACAGAACCGATAAGAGATGGGAAAACACCTACCCCACCTAATAGTAAGCGATATATGTTTAATACAACTAAGATAGAACCACCAGCAATAGGCCCTCCCGTTAATGTACCGACAATTAATACAATATGGCGCATATCAAATTGAAAACCATTATTTGTTTTTGCTGCAAATGTAATACAGAGTACGGTAGCGAGGCAACACAATACAATAAATATAGCTGAATTTAATTTAGGAGAGCGTTTCCCTTTTTGATTCCAAAATAAATGATATACGAGCATTGTAATAAGGATGAATAATATATTTAAAAAGAGATAAATAATAAAGGATTTCAGTGGGATGCCTCCTCTCTTCTTATATTAAATTAATCATACTATAAAATGAAAGAAATGAAATAATAAATAGCGGAAAAATCAGAAATTTTTACGCTAGTATACAATATGTTACAATAAGCTGTGTCAATGAAAGAAGAAATTCCGTGCACCGCGCGGGAGAGGTTCGCGAACTCCCTCTATAAAAAACTATGGAAACAACAATATCCTTAGGTATTGTTTTGTTTTTTTATTGTGACAGTTCAAGAACGTTCTTTCTTCTTATTTATAGTAGAGAAGGAGAATGAGTGAAATGAAAAAAGAAAAAGCAGTTGTTGTTTTTAGTGGAGGACAAGATAGTACAACATGTTTATTTTGGGCAATAGAGCAGTTTGCAGAGGTAGAAGCTGTAACGTTTAATTACAATCAACGTCATAAGCTAGAAATTGATTGTGCAGCGAAAATTGCAAAAGAGCTAGGAATAAAGCATACGGTACTAGATATGAGTCTATTAAATCAACTTGCTCCAAATGCGTTAACGAGAACGGATATGGAGATTACACATGAAGAAGGTGAATTGCCATCGACATTTGTAGATGGACGAAATTTACTCTTCTTATCATTTGCTGCTGTATTAGCAAAACAAGTTGGAGCACGTCATATTGTAACGGGTGTATGTGAAACTGATTTCAGTGGTTATCCAGATTGCCGTGATGTGTTTGTGAAATCGTTAAACGTTACTTTAAATTTATCCATGGATTACCCGTTTGTCATTCACACGCCACTTATGTGGATTGATAAAGCTGAAACATGGAAATTATCAGATGAACTTGGAGCATTTGAGTTTGTTCGAGAAAAAACATTAACATGTTATAACGGAATCATTGGTGATGGTTGCGGTGAATGTCCAGCGTGCCAACTTCGTAAAGCAGGATTAGATACGTACCTACAAGAACGCGAAGGAGCGAACAACTAATGGATAATTTCTTTGGATTTCGCATCGTAGAAAATTTGCAAAAAATGGACAAGGATATTCAGCGTAAACAGCTCAAATACCATAATAAAAGAGTAATGGTCAGCAAGGAATTTACATTTGATGCAGCACACCATTTACACTGTTATGAAGGGAAATGTAAAAACTTACATGGTCACACATATAAAGTTGTATTTGGAATTAGTGGATATGTAAATGAAATAGGACTTGCAATTGACTTTGGTGATATAAAAGAGATTTGGAAGAATGAAATCGAAATTTATTTAGATCATCGTTATTTAAACGAAACGTTACCTGCAATGAATACGACTGCTGAAAATATGGTCGTTTGGATTTATGAAAAGATGGCAGAGGCACTAACTAAAGAGAATCGAGTGAACGAATATAAAGGAGCTCGCGTAGAATTTGTTCGTCTATTTGAGACGCCGACTAGTTATGCGGAAGTAAGACGGGAGTGGATGCTCGATGAGTAAAATCCCTGTCTTAGAAATATTTGGTCCGACTATTCAAGGTGAAGGAATGGTTGTAGGGCAAAAGACAATGTTTATCCGTACGGCTGGTTGTGATTATAGCTGCGCTTGGTGTGATTCTGCTTTTACATGGGATGGATCAGCTAAAAATCAAATTAGACAGATGACAGCAGAAGATATTTGGGATGAGCTTGTTGCAATTGGAGGAGAAAAATTTTCTCATGTTACGATTTCAGGCGGGAATCCGGCATTGCTGAAAAATATTGAGTTTCTTCTTTCTATATTAAAAGAAAATGGAATGCGGACGGCAATTGAAACTCAAGGGAGTAAATGGCAAGATTGGTTACTTCAAATTGATGAAGTAACAATTTCTCCAAAACCACCAAGTTCGACGATGAAAACAGATTTTCAGAAGTTAGATGCTATTATTCAGAAACTAGCAGGAAAAGATATTAGTTTAAAAGTAGTAGTATTCGATGATCATGATTTTGAATATGCAGTTAAGATGCACGAACGTTATCCAGATGTACCATTTTTCTTGCAAGTAGGAAACGATGATACAAAAACAGTGGATGATGCGATGCTTATTAAAAAATTATTAGATAAGTATGAGTGGCTGATTGATAAAGCTGTAAATTGTAAAGAGATGAATGATGCAAAAGTATTGCCCCAGCTTCATGCGTTAGTATGGGGAAATAAACGCGGCGTATAATGAGAAGGGATGTTTAAAATGACAGGAAGATTAGATGAAGATTTAAAAGATGTAACATTACTAGGAAATCAAAATACAAAATATTTATTTGAATATAGCCCAGAAATATTAGAGGTATTTGATAATAATCATCCAAACCGTGATTATTTTGTAAAATTTAATTGTCCTGAATTTACAAGTTTATGTCCGAAAACAGGACAACCAGATTTTGCAACAATTTATATTAGCTATATTCCAGAGCAAAAAATGGTAGAGAGTAAATCTTTAAAGTTGTATTTATTTAGTTTCCGCAATCATGGTGATTTCCACGAAGATTGCATGAACGTTATTATGAACGATTTAATTAAATTAATGGATCCACGTTACATTGAGGTATGGGGGAAATTTACACCACGTGGTGGCATTTCAATTGATCCATACTGCAACTACGGTCGCCCGGGGACGAAGTATGAACAAATGGCTGACTACCGCATGATGAACCACGATCTATATCCGGAAACAATTGATAATCGTTAATAGAAAGAAAGGGCCTG